>JAGQZQ010000019.1 GCA_020435415.1 Flavobacteriales bacterium | reverse complement strand
TATTATATTTCCCTACATATTATCTTTATAGCATAAGGCAACCCTGAGGCCCGCCTCAACCACCATTGATTGAAATGCAAAAAATCCTTAAGTATTTTCGGCATGACCAAGGTACAAAAGAGAGTACCCAAATGCCTCCACGGAATTAACCAATCCATATACTAAATTAGCTCAATCGGTTATTTTGTAGCGGAAAATCCCCTATATTTGCTACTATATTAGCATGAAACCGATATTTTTCCAAAACCCAAAGACCAAAGAGAAGTCCATTCACGTACAAGTGGACCGGTCAGCCTATTTCTTTGATCATCTTCATTACCATCCTGAGGTTCAGATCACCGGGCTCGTTTCCGGAGAGGGAACGTTGATTGTGGGCGATCGCATTAAGCGCTTCGGCCCGGGCGATGTGTTTATGTTAGGAGCCAACCTTCCCCACGTTGTGCGAAGCGATGAAGCATATTATGAACCTGGATCACGACTCATATCCCACGGAACATCCGTATACTTCAGCACGATGGAACTGGGAGATGTTTTTATGGGCTTGCCCGAAATGGCTTCTGTAAGCCGCTTGGTGGAAGACGCTTCCAGGGGGATTATCTTTAAGGGAAAGGCCCGTGACAAGTGCCATTCGATGATTCAGGAAATGTCCAGAATCACCGGTGTCAACAGGCTGATCATGTTATTGGAGATCCTTAAGGTATTATCGGAAACTGATGAATACGAGTTCCTCAGTTCTGTGGCCATTGGAAAACAAGGTAAAGAGACCGACAACAAAAGAATGAAGGATACCCTGGCTTACATGTTCAACCATTACCAGGAGGATATCAAGCTGGAAGATGTGGCGGCTGTTGCCAATATGAGTACCACTGCTTTTTGCAGGTACTTCAAACAAAGAACCCGTAAAACGTTTTCCAGCTTTCTGAACGAGATCCGCATTGCCAACGCCTGTAAAATGCTTACCTCCTCTTCCATGTCCATCAGCCAGATATGCTATCAGAGCGGATTTAATAATGTGGCCAACTTTAATCGCCAGTTTAAGCGCATTAATAATCTGACCCCATCCGAATACCTGAAGAAATTCAGACGTCCGGAAATGTAGGGCCATTCCGCTTAAAACCCTTGCCCCGCCTTACAATCACTCATCGCCACCATTCAGCCTGAGCGTACAACGAAGCCATTTATCATCGCGTTTCACAAGTAGATCCACCTACAATGCTACGCTATGACACGGGAATCTTTTCACCTCATGTTCCAATGTAAAGAAGATTGGAACCATATGAAGAAAAACGGCATCGGAAGACATTGCGATTCCTGCGAGAAGACAGTGATTGATTTCACAGGGATGAACCCACATGAAATTAAACAATACCTCCGGGAGCAATCCCAGCCTGTATGTGGCCGAATTCAACGCGATCGGGTCCATATACCGGATTCACCTCCGGCTAAAAAAAGCATTATTGTTCTGAGTTATCTGACTTCTGCCTTGCTCATGCTTTTGGCCTTGTTCCCAAACCGAAAAGCAATCGCTCAAAAGACTGAACCGGAGGATGCAAAAACACCGACAGAATCCGGATCATCTCAAACCACGGGTTATCGTGAGATTGTAGGAAAGGTATCAGAGGAAGGTACAGGAGATAGAATTTCCTTTGCGATTGTTGGTGTTTCGTATAAAGGTGATCAGATCGCAACGACAACGACTGATTACTATGGCAACTACACCATCCGGTTTCCGATCAATCAACCTTTGGATCATGTGGATATTCAAATATCCGTTTTCGCATATGAGACGGTATTTATGGAAAACATTTCCTTTCCCCATCTTAAGGAAAAGATATATCTGAAGAATGAAATGCGGAAAGTTTCTGATTTCTGCATAATTGAAGTTGAGTTAAAGCCTAAAGTTACCCATGTGGCTGTAGGACTCATCGTTTATAAGAAAGCTGAAGTAGATGAAATTGATCCTGAGCCTGAGGTATTAGATCAGGAAAATGAAGTGAAGTTGAACGCTGAAAAAACAAATGTTATGAATACCTCCGACACCACCCACCTGAGACTTTACCCTAATCCTGCGGATGAATATGTTAAGATATTGCTGACGCAGAAAGGAGATTATAACCTCGAGATATTTGATTCGCAGGGCAACCTGTTATACAGCCAGATGTTTTCAGGAAAGGTTTCCCTTGTGAATACCACGAACTTTCCCTCGGGCATTTACACCACACGTATAACATCCAGGTTCTGGACCGGACCGAAGTCAGAACAACTTCTGGTGGTACATTGATCAGGGGAGTTTGCTGAAACGGGCATAATGATATGCTCCTCCTATTTCCGCAAAGCGGATCAGATATACACCGGAGGGCAACATATTTAGCTCCGCTTCTCCTTTGGTTCCAGATATCACGAGTTGCCCGGCCGAATCAAACACCTGCCATGACAACAGTCCCGCCTGATCCCAATGAAGGGAGTATGACGTTGGGTTTGGGAAAACGCGTACGCTTTCCGTATTCACACCGGCATATACAATACCTGTCGTATTGACAACCCACACATTCGCTATGGCAAAGTCTTCACAACCGTTCACATAAACCATGACCGTCACCTGATAGGCGCCGGGGGTTGTGTATGTATGCGACGGTGCGGTTGCAACGGAGGTGTCTCCATCGCCAAAATCCCAGGCCACGCTATCATAACCTGAAGTCAACAGACTGAAGTCAACTGTTCCACTTACGGAAAGATTAACCGTATCCTCACTTGCCTGGATGATCGGCGCATGGATCACGGTCAGCGTAACTGCCACGCCAACCGCAGCCGAATCGGAGCATCCTTTGCTGTTTGTTTTTGTCATGTTATACCAACCAGCCTGGGATGTGTCATAGACCGGAGATACTGCACCTGATATCGGATTGCCATTCATATACCATTGGCTTGTTCCTCCGGTAGAAGCGCTTAGTTGTACACTTTCACCGGGACAATAGGTGGTATCCGTTGCGGGCATGATGCTCACGGAGGGAATGTTATTCACTGAGACCGCAATGCCAGTTGCTGCACTATCCGTCCCACATGTTTGCCCTACCATGCAATTGTAAACACCGGGCGTATTCACGAACAAATATGAATCCGTTGCGCCATTGACAGGTACACCATTCCTGTACCATAGAAAGGTATCACCCAGCGGAGTCGCATCCAGTTTGATGCTGTCGTTGGCACAAACAGGGTTTTGTCCTGTGGATGCAATTGTGTGAGGACACTGGGCGTTGGCTTTATTGGCGCTGATAAAGAGCGGCATGGAGAGGACAAAAGGGATATACCATTTCATCCGTTAAAGATAAAATATTGAGGTTATTCCTGTAAATTGCACGCGATTTATGAAGTTCAAGCGCAGCAATATTATCCTGGGTATACTTCGCAATAGATGCCCGAGATGCCATAACGGACCTTTTTGGGCACATGCCAACCCATATGTTAACCTCATCCGGTATAAGGGTGGAATTTATGAACGATGCAGTTCCTGTGGTCTGAAGTACGAAAAGGATGTGGGCTTCTGGTATGGTGCGATGATCGTGAGTTATGCCCTCAACGTCGGACTCTTTCTCATCATGTGGGCACTTTGGGCTTGGGTATATGATGATGATACCCCTCTGCTACAGCTGGTAACCAGCATTATCCTTTCATCCATATTGTTTTTCCCCATCGTATTCTACCTTTCAAGAATGGTCTGGATCCGGTTCTTTGTAAGGTATGACGAGAAATGCCCTTCTGAGGCCGGAAGCTTTCCGGCAGAGGTTACCACCAGATAGCACCCGTTCAACAAATCAATACACAAGGATTTTCTGGACCTGGATGCCTTCTCCGGTACGCAAAGTCACCAGATACCAGCCCGGTTTCCAATGATCACCGGCAAATCTCACCTGGTTCATCCCGGGTTTTATTTTCATTGGCCGACTTTCGATAAACTGACCAATAATATTGCTAACCTCTACGGTCACATCATCTGCATTCGCTGAATTGACCCATACATCAAATACCCCTTCACTCGGATTCGGATAAATACCCCATGGCCATTCATTTGCATCGCCCGGTTCATTCACGCCGACATTGACGGTCTCTACCACATTGATGTTATCAATAAAGGCATTGTCACCCACATAAAGTGCGGGGTACTTTTCTGACTCACGGCCTTCATAATTCTTCGTTTCAAAACACACTTCAAACTTGTTACCAGCATAAGCACTTAAATCCACGTGATGAAATGTGAATGCATCTGATGTTTTGGTGACGGGATTATACTGATCCCCGATCTGACTTCCGTTGACCATGACCCTCAGGTTACTTGTAAATGGAAAGGGACCGCCGGCTTCCGTACTGTATATCCCGTTGTAAGTCTGCCTGAGGTCGAATGTCAGGTGTGCTGTGCTCCAGCTACTGGCATCAATACACAGGCAGAGTTCTCCGCGATAGTCATCATTTACCGTCCATGAGTTCAGATCTGTTGGTTTTTTATAACCGTACGTAAAACGGATGGAATTATAAACGGATCCGCTGATCTGGTAAGCATAATTTCCTGCTGCAGCGGAGGTGTCAGATATGCACCCCCTTGTTCTGGGCATGTTCACCGAATAAAACGAGTCAATAGCAGCGATGGGATCTTCAAAGGTGATGCGCGCATCCGTCAGGTAAGTCGGGCGGATAACCAGTACATCCGTCACAGAGTCGTTTACGGCATTATTATCTCCCGGATATTCTGTCCAGGCATCAAGCAGGAACGTCCGCGAGCCGGTCAGCGAAAGTTTTGTTGAGAAAGTATGACTGACCTTTCCTTTGGATGGAAGGTCTGTTCCGAGCACCAGGGTATCCCTGATGGCTGTTCCTCCATTGCTTCTATAGGCCAACGGAATAGAACTGCCGGAGGGTAATGTGTCGCACCCGAGGTATTGCAATGTAACCACTACATCTTCGGAATTGCCAAGGAGGCAACTCGAAGATGGGCTAATAATCTCGGTCACCCCAAGATCCGTGTTCTGGTACGCAATCTTTAGCACATTAACGTTGATCGTATCATTTGAAATATTCTGGTCATTAGCCATAGTCACCCAGCATTTCACAGCATAAGTTCCCGCGGTAACCAGATTGGCGGACTGCGAAAATGTATGAATGATGGTATCTCCCGCAGGCAGCGGTGTGGTCAGCACAATGGTATCTGTATGCACCGTACCCGAATTCACTTTGTACGATGTGGTGATGGTATCACCGGAAGCCACATCCTGACAGCCGGTATTTTTAATATATATACTTAAATTTTCATTGGCCGTGAGTCCGCATGAAGGATGTTCCGTTTCTAATTTCAAAACGCCTGCATCCAACTCTGACAAGGAGTCTCCTACACCTACTGCATACCAGGCCATTGCGGTTTGCTTCATTTCATCTGAACAGGTACCGAATAAATCTTCAGCGGCCCAGATAGAACCCTGACGGGCATCGGCATATGTAGATGATTTTGTCAGATATACGGTGAGGTTCCGGTAGGCAATGGCAGCAGCCTTATGCCTGCCGATGCCATTGACGGTATATGCATCTCCGTTGTCGTTCACCCCGGAATCACCATCCGTTAACAGATAGAACCAGAAGTTCTGAACGCCACTGTTATAATGCACACCTCCATTGTCATCTGAAGCCGTATACCAGTAGTTTCCCTTGTATGTATCCGGATTTGCAAAGCGATGTGGCTCCGCCATGTCACGAAGGGCACCAATATCCTCGCCCACATCCCAGTTCACACTGCTGCTGTCTCCCATCCATTCAACCATATATCCGAATATATCGCTGAATGATTCATTCAGTGCGCCTGATTCATTCTTATAGATAAGACCGGCGGAAAACTGCGTAACACCGTGGGTAAATTCATGCCCGCAAACATCCAGTGCAACGAAGGGTTTTGAATTACCCGCCCCATCTCCATAGGTCATAAACTCACCGTTCCAGAAAGCATTCTGGTACTTGTCGCGAAAATGGAGAAAAGACAACATGGGGGAACCGAGATTATCAAAACTGTTCCGGCCATGGTATTGAAGGTAGTAATCATGTGTTACCTCACCGCCCCAGTGTCCGTCTGTAGCCGCTTCATCATGCTGTGAATTGAAGTTGTCCCAGAAATTGTCGTCGTCGGTAAAATCCACCGCATCTCCGTAAAAAATTCCTTTGTTCATATCATAGGTTTCGATACGAACACCATCACGAACTTCCCGGAGGCGAAATGAATCCGGCGCCAGGGAGTCTGTTACAATGCTGACGGTATCGTTGTACATTGTTGCAGCGGTGCCGAAGGCATTATCGGTGTGAATCTGATCCAGGGTCATCAGCACTTCACCGGATGACGCGTCAACAAAATACCATTGGCGGCTCAGCGGCTCAACCGAGAAGATGTCGATCTGCCAGGCCAGTTTATATGCAGAAGGTATACCGGAAAATGTGGGATCAATGATCACCAGTTCCGCTTTGGGGTAATAGGTTGCATCCGGATCGTTGCGCAACCGTTTCAATAAGGTTTCCGCGTTCTTATCTTCCCACATATATACATGTGCATTTGCCCGTTGCATGGCGGTTGCCACTGCAGTTATGGATGAAACAGCAGGTTGCACATCAAGGGAAAGACCGGCGACCCACTTTCCGTTGGCGGAACGGGCAAGTCCGTTTTGTGAATGAACGGTCAGTTCGGCATCAAAAACCTGAACCCCCGAATATGTTTGCGTATATCGGTCGTGTGTCATACCGATGTTGTCATCAAAATGTTTTTGAAGCTCAAACCCGACCTCTTTCCCTAGTTCGGCATGTTGTGTAAACACTTCAATAAATTGACCGTTGGTCAGGTGTTGATCAGGAGTAACCTTTAACCAGCCGTTCTGATCAACTTGTAGTTTGGGTAGATTTTCCGGGGTTTCCGGAGAAGATTGCTGGGCGAATGAAAGCATGGTACCAGTACATAGCACGAGCATGCTGAATAGCTTGGGAGCAGACATAAGAAAATGGTTTTAGAGGCCGATCAAACGTAAAAAAATCCGGGCAGATGCTCTACCCGGATTTTATAAATTTTAAGATTTCAATTGGCCCTATCGTACGAGGGTGACCTGCCCTACCCGTCTCCAGCGTTCACCGGAACAGTCTATAGCCCGAATCAACCACACGTACACATCTTCCTGTGCAATTTTATCTCCTCCATTGGCTTTACCGTTCCAACCTTCGAATGAACTGGTCTGGAATATTTCATTTCCCCAACGGTCGAAAATAAACATCTCAACTTCACAGAAGCCTTCATACTCGATCTTAAAGAAATCATTAACACCATCTCCATTCGGGCTGAATACGTTTGGTACATAGATAGAAGATATAGGTTCTACAATGACTTTTTTGTAAACAGTATCCTTGCAGCCGTATTGGTTTTCCATGGCCAGCACCACGTTATACTCCCCCACTTCCCTGTAGGTGTGGTTGGGATGCTGGATGGCGGCGGTATCTCCATCACCGAAGAACCAGTTCCATTTCACACCAGCCGTAGATTTATCAGTGAAATTGATTACCGGGTTAATGATGCTCACCTTGATGGGATCAGCATCAAAAGCGGCATTCGGCCATGGATACCCCTCAACATAACAGGGCTTGGTCAATGACTTTTTACAACCCGATGGAGAAGTAACGGTGAGCGAAATATCATAGCATCCCGGCTCGGTGAATTGATGTGTAGGCTGGCAATCGGTGGAGGCCGCTGAACCGTCACCGAAGTCCCACAAACATGAACCACCATAAGAAGAGCAGTCTGCAAAATCCACAATCAGCGGCACACACCCCTTCAACGAGTCTGTGAAGCAGATGATTGGCTCCGGATTTACCATGACCGATTGTACAATTGAATCAGAACATCCGGATGCTTCTGCTACAAAAAGCTTAACGGTATACACACCGGCGCTGCCATAAATGTGGTCCTGATCTCCGCATCCGTTTACAACCGTTCCATCTCCGAAATCCCATACGCAGTTGGACAGGACACCTGTGGAAGAAGACAGGTCCGTAAAGTTTGTAGCACTGCCTACACAAACCGGACCGGTTGAGAAGTTGGCTACAGGAGGCGGATAAACGTTGACCTTGATGATGGTATCATCCGTACATCCGGCCTGTGTTACCACCGTGAGTTTCACATCAAATGTTCCCGTGCTTTGGTAAATGTGGGCAGGGTTCGGTGCGTTCTGGAAGGAAGTTTTGTCACCGAAACTCCAGGTCCAACCCACCAGGGGATCATTAGGATTCGTCGGATAAGAGTTATTGGTAAAGTATACGGTATCGCCCAGACAAACATCATAGCCGGAGATGTCAGCAACCGGCGCCGGCACTACCTCCACCGTTTTTGTTACGGTGGCCGGACATCCTGTTTGACTGCTTACATCCAGTGTGACCGTATAGGTTCCGGGACCCGGATACGTATATGTTGGGTTTTGAGAGGTAGATGTCGCATTATTATGACCAAAGTTCCAGGAATAAGATGTAATGGTCCCAGTCCCTATGACGGAATTATCCGTAAACTCGGTCTCTGCACCGGCACAAACAATCGGCGCCACGAAATCTGCAACCGGCATTGGGTCTACCTGTATAATGGCTTTTGCCGTGTCCAAACATCCTTCATCGGTATAAACGATAAGGGTAGGCTCATAGGTTCCGGCTGTGGTGTAGATATGGTAAGGATCCTGAACATTATCGGTTCCGCTGTCGCCGAAATCCCATTGGTAGGTTTGGATGTCCACCGTATCTCCGTTGCCCAGGAATATACTGTATGAGCTTTCATCAAAGAAAACCGTATCTCCTTCGCAAATAGGAGAAGGCTGTGCAGTAAAGATGGCATTGGTTTGTGTAGGACTGATAATCGCACCCAGGTCGGTCTTACAACCGTTACGGCTCGTAAGGGTTACCCATACAGAGTCTCCGGGACTCACATTATCTACAAGGATGGTGCGTGTACTTTCACCATTAAACCAATCATAAGCGAATCCTTCAGGTGCAGAAATGGTCACCGTACCGCCCGGTGTGCAGTTTTGAACGGTCAGTCCCAATGAATCACATCTGGCCGTTACATAGGCATAACCGAAGTGACCTCCCCATCCGCAATCCCACGTATTGAAGGTGATGGTGATCGGAACACCCACATAAGATCTGAGATCCACGCCTACGGTGGTCCATGCACGATATGCCGTTCCAACGGATGACAAAGGATTACCTCCAAAACTGGTGACCTGGTTGTAGGAGCACTCCCTGAAACCTGTGAGTGTAGTATCATAGATAACCTCGAAAGCGCCGCATGTCGGGTCAATGAGTTCGCCTGTAAGGTCGTTAGTAATAAAAACATTGAAGCGGGGACGGATGCTGTCTGAATGAGGGGGATTGTTCGGATCACGAAGCGGATCCTGTAGCACCACGGCATATTTATAGGTGAGCAGTTGATTATCGGTTCCGACAACGAATGAGTAACTGAGGTAGTCTATCTCCCACCCCACTCCTGTACCCCAAGGTCCCCTTCCTCCATTCCCTAGACGCACACACTGATTCTCACCCGGAGGTAGGGTCATTACATTATTGCAGGTAAACGGGTCAGGCTGGGAGTTGGTAATAATGGTATGCCTTCCTGGGAAAATACCTATCGTATTATAAAAATCACCAGGTTGGTTCATTGGAGGATTGAGACAAGCAAAGCATGCATTAGGTAAAGGAAACTGGAAACCTGGAACAGAGTAGCATGCCCCGTTACATGCTGGCCCGGTGCCATCGGGACAGTTCACATTCGGTCTTCCTGCCTGCGGACAGTTATTCGCGTCCGGGTGATCTGACTTATAAACCGTCGTTCGCCCCACCCATCCTGTGAAATCGCGCCTGCTGAAGTCCAGGTTTTCACATGTTGAAGGCGGTTTGGTCTGTGCCTGAACTTTCACTGATATAACTGTAGACATCAGCAGTACACACAGTACCACGGGGGCAATCCATCCTTTTATGTAGGCGACCATAGTCATCGGATTACGGTTACACTGCCCAGCAACTGCTTGAGCATAGATCCATTGTTCTTATCTGTAAATCTTGCGATATAAATATATACGTCATTCTGAACTGCTTTATCACCCGGATTTCCGGCGTTGCTGTATACCTTTCCATCCCAGGGATCATTCAATGATGTTGATTTATAAATGGTATTGCCCCATCGATCCATGATGTACATTACGAAGTCCGCTTCCAAATAGATACCTGTTGCTTTGGGAATGAAGCCCTCGTTGATGCCATCTCCTCCCGGTGTAAAAGCATTCGGGATGTATACCGACGATAATTCACGCACCACCACATATTCAACAGCGGTGTCCGCGCAACCATACTCATTATATACGATCTGTTCTACTGAATAGGTTCCGGGTTCGTTGTAAGTCTTGATCGGATTGGTATTTGTGGTGGTGGTATCGATATCTCCCCCCCCATAATTCCATATCCAGGTTCCGCCGCCAAAGGACTCATCCGTGATCTGTACGACCGGATTGATATCATCCACCACACGGGGTGACATATTGAAGCCGGCGGTTGGTTTGGGGTAAACGGTGATTAGGTTTTGCCTGAATACGGTATCCGAACAACCGTCAGAGGTAACAATCATCAAGCCCGGAGAAAAATAACCGTCTTCATAAAAACAGTAACGAACATCCTTCCCCACTTCCACATGGTTTCCAAACAACCAGGCCCATTGTTCGATCTGGGCCTGCCCCTCATCTGTCTGATCGCTGAAATCAAGACACAAAGGTGAACAGCCTGCAATGCTATCAAGGAAAAACTTGGGTTCAGGCATCGGATAGACATTAATTGTTTGCTCGACACTATCCGTACATCCGTAGTAGCTTGTCACCCATAACTTAATTGTTTTCGGGCCGTCGGTATCATAAAAATGGGTTGGATTCAGCGAATCTGAGGTAGATCCATCTCCAAAGTCCCATACCCAGTTACCACCGGTTATGCCTAGCGATCGGTTGAAAATTTTTGCCGCTACGTTCTGGCATATATCATCAACATACATCTGCGCCGTTGGCTTGGGCTGAATAATCACAGCCTTCTTAACAGTATTGCTGCATCCGTTTGCGGTTGTTACGGTAAGGGTAACAAAATAGGTGCCCGCCAGCTTGTAAACATGAGATGGATTTGGTGAATTCAGTGTCGGTGTTCCATCTCCAAAGTCCCATACGGACTGTGACAGATTATCATTCGGATCTGCAATCGTTGTAAGGTTCAGGAAAAAAGAGGTGTCATCCACACATGGTTCGTTGACAGAGAAATTGGCAACCGGAAGCGCCCATATCTGCATCGTCTGATCGGTTTGGGCGGTACACCCATTCTCATCTGTTGCTGTGAGAGTAATGGTATAAGTACCTGGCATATTATAGGTGTGCTGGGGATTGGCAATCGTATCGAAGAAATTATCTCCAAAATCCCAGAGCCATCCGGTGATATTTCCTCCACTGGAAGCGGAAAGATCCGTGAACATGGTTGGTTGATTGGTACATGCCGGCGTGAAGTTGAAGTTCACATCCGGCGGTGGCATCACATTCACCCTAATGCTGTCGGTCAACACACATCCGTCGGGCGAGGTTGCCTGCAGGACATACGTATAGGTTACCGGAGTGGTTGACGCCACTGATATTGAAATTACAGGATTTGACAGGGTCGGATCCGTAATGCCTCCGGTTGGCGTCCAGGCGTAGGTATACGTGGGATCAAGTATATTCCCTATCTGTATCTGCCCTCCGGAACAAATGGTTACATCCGGGCCGGCATCAATGGAAGCAGGATCTGAAATATTGATCCGGATGGTATCAAAAATCGGGCAATTCCCGCGTTGATAAACGATTTCAACATACTCACCTGGTTCCAGGGTACCATCAAAGATAGGGTCAATAATAACTTCGGCGCAGGATTGACCTGCAGGAATAGTCACATTATTAGGAATGGTCTGATAATCTACACCATTGGTTGCAGTCCCTCTGATTTCATAGTTCACGGTCAATGGCAAGTTTATCTCACCTGTACGGCAGAAAGTAAATGCACCTGGGGTACAGCCTTCTACCCCATCCCTGTTGGCTCCAATCTCGTTAAATACAATAGGTGTACACTCAACCGACTTGGATTCAATGAATATGCCCGAATCGAAAATACCGTCTTCTACGTCGGCAATGGCAATTTTCAGGTGATAAGTCTCACAGGGAATTACCGCAATCTTACCGGTAAGAGGCCAGGTATAGCCGTCATATTGGATTCCTGTACCGTTATTGTTATTTACGTACAGGTTAGCATTTACATTCTGATTAATATTATTGATGTTGATCGGAAGACCTTGTCCGGGAATAACCGCGATATTCTGCGCACCCACAATTCCAGGTCCGCTAACGTAGAAGGCAAACACATCGTTAAACTCCCTTCCTACGAATTCAGGATATTCCTCGGACCCGAAAGCATAGTTGATTCTAAGGGTATCACAATATGGAACGAGGTCAAATTCAAGCACGCATGCATCGTAGGTCGTTTGCCCGGCGAGTGCATCCAACTGGTTATCGCCTGCCGTACCATTATTTACCCCAGCACTTACATTGTTATTGGGGCCCCTCGCTGTTTGGGTAGAACCGGTGGTAAGAAGTATACCTGTACGAATAGCCATGGTGGTCGCTGTCGCATCAAAGAGACCAATGGCTCCCTGAGGGCAGTTAAGAACCACATTCTTCACATCGAAGCCCTGTCCTACAATTTGGTTTGCCATTTGGACTGGTGTCAGATTATTGTTCACCACCAATTGAGCTTTCAAATTGAAAAGGGTCAATAAGAATGCAGTCAGTGTATAGAATACACGTCTTTTACTGAAAGGATTAGAACTTCCACTCATCACGCATCGGTTAGGTCAAACGCCTTAATACCGTTGCTCTGGTACTTTCCAGAAGCACTTAAATGCACATCACTAAAGCGCTTCCCGCGCTTGACTCTTAATAAAAAATGGACAATCGATTCAACAACCATATCAAATATAATAAAGCGAGCTCCCTATTCCAAGTAATTTGACCAATAAGATTTGGTGAAAATGAAGAATCCTGCTTTATTTTTTCAAGTCGAACAAAATATTGTTCGGTATGGCAAAATAATTTTTCCACATCTGTGGATAACTATTCGCCGAGCAGTTCACGTGCATGCTTTTCATCTCCCAGTTTCCTATAGGTATAACCAAGGTTTGTACGTGCGGATTTGTCCTGGGGATTCATTTGGTAGGCTCTTGAAAAATGCCGCAATGCATTGTTATAATCCTGAAGATGATTGAAATATATGGCCCCGAGCGCGCTGGAGAGTATCGGTGGGCTGGGATCAATCGCTACTGCATTTTCCAAAAAGAAAGCCGCATTGCGATAATCTTTCTCCACTTCGAACAGCTGAAACCCGAGGTAATAGTTTACAAAGAAATTGTCAGGATAAGCATTATAAAGCTTCTGATAGATCGCATTACGTTCCGTTTTAGGACGCTCCTTTCCCTTTGGTTCCCAAACACCAACATCAAACCGCTGAATTTCTTCCCTCATGGTTGCATGGGGCATTCTGATGGGTATGGTCACGAGGAGTGTGTAATATCTGGAGTAAAAAGCCTCGTCCGTGAGGTATCTCGGACCTCTTCCCAAAACAATAAGATCAAACTTTTGCTGCTCAATCATTTGATTTACTTCTCTCCTTGCCTCCATCCAACGATCCTGTATCTCGGGATGTGGCGATAAAAAGGAAGACCAAATACCATTGCGCTCGCCACCATATTGAAAATACTCAGAGTTACCCGTGTCAAATACACGCTTGTTTTCCTGTAGCAGGTCCATCGCAATGACCGGGGTATTCAATACCTGATTGGCAGGTTCAGTCAGCGTTTTTAAAAGTTTCCACGATTCCTCGCTATACCTTACCTCCCCTGTATGGTTGAGGTATGCGAATGCGTTAATTCCCAGGTTGATCATCAACAATGCCATGACCAGACTTCGTTTATACCGGATAGACGCCCTGAAAACGGCAGGAAGGGTCGCTAAAAGCAAAAAGGGCGACATCAACTGAAATAAATAGGTAAGCCATGCACCCTGATGTTGGCCTAAGCGATATACGAATAACAGGAAAATACAAACAGCCACAAATGCCGAAAGAGGTATCGCGCTTGCTATTGCCGGGGCTTCTGGATTCTTTAAGTTCAATTTCCAGCTCCCACCCTTAAATGATCGCCACCCTGCATACCCACCCATCATCATCAGTCCAATTAAGCCAGGACTGTGCTTGACATAAGCCGATAATTGCCTGATCATATAATCAAATTTATCAATGCGATAGTTAGTATAAATGAAGAAGGCGTTGCTGAAATATGTTTCAAAACGTTGGTCTACAACAAGAACGGATATCAAGAGCAACAGGGCAAACCCACATCCATATATCAACCCTTGCTTTTTGGAAACAAACAAAAACATATATGCTGCAAGAAATGCGGAGGCCAGCAAAAAATACGGTTTGGCGTAGAATGCAACGATGCAACAAACCATGCTCACCACCAATGAACGCCAACCATATCCTGAGATCACAGGGTAAAACAAGGACACCATAAACAGGAACAACCCAAAGCTATCCGGCCTCACCATGGGCGTCACGAAATAAAGCAGTGAAGCATAGAAGATGAGTGTAGCTGCGGTGCTTTCCAGCCGGGGAACCTTCAACCGCTGCAGCAGCAAATACAAGGTGATGCAGCAACACCATATAAAGAAACCCACGATTGCGCGATATACCGGGTACCCCTCCCCAAAGACCATCACCACCGGATAGCATATATAATTAAAGGCCACACCATATACATTGGTATACCAGGGTTGTTGGGCAAGTTCATATGGATCACCCCCTTTAAGCATCAAATGCGTGGTGGCAGGTGTATGGGCTTCACGGTATTCTAGGGGGTATGGGCAACTGATCAATCTGTAATGATCCGCCAACAGCTTTACACCGATAACGCCAAGCATGAACCATAACATTATGGTTATCGCCTTAGGGAAAACAGAAGGTTTAGCGGATGTGACAGTCTCTCCTTCAGTCATTGCTAAAGTTGATGGTTTCGTCAATGATATACTCCGGTCGCTGTTTTACTTCGTCAAAGATGCTGCCGATATATTTACCTATCAGACCTACGGTCAGAAGCTGTACCCCGCCAAAGAAAATGATGGCTATCATGGTGGATGCCCAACCGGCCATAAAAAAGTAATCCCCGGACAAGCGAACTACCAGCGCATAAACCGCCAGTAACAAACCGATGAACAAACACAGGAAACCCAGATTAATGGCTACATGAAGAGGCCTTTTGGAAAAATAGGTCAACGCATTCATTCCAAGGCCCATCATCTTTGACCAACCGTACTTGGTGTTTCCTGCCAACCGCTCATCTCTTTTATAATAGAAAGGCACCTGATTGAATCCAACCCAACTTACCAGCCCTCTGACATACTTATTCTTTTCCTTCAATGTCCTGAATGCATCGATCACCTTTCTATCCATCAACCTGAAATCACCGGTGTCCACTGGAATATGTACGTCAGAGAACCGGTTGATCAGGCGATAAAACAAATGGGCAGAACTTTTCTTCAACCAACTTTCTCCCTGTCTTGATGAACGTACACCGTAAACCACATTAGCTCCGGTATCGTTCATCAACTTTATCATATCCGGAATGATTTCTGGGGGATCCTGTAAATCTGCATCTATGCTCACCGCAGTATCCCTGGAGCAATGATGAAGACCTGCTGCCACTGCCGCCTGATGCCCAAAATTTCTGGAGAATGAGATCACCTTAAAAGAAGGATTGGAATCAGCAAATGATCTTAAGATCTTACCTGTTCCATCAGAACTGCCATCGTTGATAAAGATGACTTCGGTATCCAATTCTGAAATCAGTCGTGAACATAAATTCACAAGTCGCTCGCATGTGCTCGCAATGACTTCTTCTTCCTGATAGCAGGGAACAATAATGGATAACCCAATAACCGGCATAGCACAAATGTATCTAAAACCTGTTAATCGCTGGTCACTTTACGTATTATTACCTACTATTCTCAACATCAACATGTTAACGCGTCGCCAACGTTCGGAGAAACGTTTAAACTTTTCACATCCAATTCAGGGTAACGTTGGGAAATTGAAATAAACATATGGTATGGCAGACACATATATATCGGTGTGTCCAATTTGAAATAACCATGATTATGAATAACCTGTCAAAACAAAAAAATACCACCCTGCTTCTCAGCGTTGGATTCTTTTGTTTGTTTTGTACACAACAAGCATCAGCCTTAAATGATGCCATTCGTTTCAGGGTTTCCCAGGGAACATTTTCCGATGAAACTGTCATCCGTTATCTACAGGAAGCAACTCCTGCATTCGACAGCAAATACGATGCATGGAAACGATTCACCAGCAGTACCGAAGTCCCAAGCCTATTCACCCGGATAGAAGATAGTCTGGCATTATCTATCAATGCCCTACCACCCTATGATACTTACGAAACAGAATACCTCTACCTCAAGGTTCAACAACCAGGTGACATCACCATTCAATGGGAAATCCTCGGATCTTTTGATCCTGATGCACAATTGACTATTGAAGATCCTTTAACCGGTGACAAGGTCGACATTCTTCATCTTGAACAATTTACGTTTGAAGCCCAGCCCGGAACTTATGAACTAAAGTTTGACATCACCTTCCCTAATCCTCCGGC
Source organism: Flavobacteriales bacterium (assembly GCA_020435415.1). NCBI lineage: Bacteria > Pseudomonadati > Bacteroidota > Flavobacteriia > Flavobacteriales > Flavobacteriales bacterium. The sequence continues at coordinate 25,452 of JAGQZQ010000019.1, read as the reverse complement.
AATCCCCACTGCTACAGCTGTTGCGGCAGGATGTAATCAAAAAGGCGGACTTCTGGTTTACACAGAGACCGTGCCCATACACATGGTGGCCAGCAGAAACGGTTCTACGGTTTTAGTGGCAGACATCGTATCCGCCGGAGAATCCGAGTTCGGTCAATTACAAGCGGGCACTTATCATCTCGTTTATTATTCGCAGGGGAACCCTATCTCGGAAGATGATGTTGTCATTTCCGCTCCAGCTCCGGTCAAGGCCGAATTTGACTATTCCACACAAACAGGCCTGTTGTATTCCGGTGAGGAGATTACTTTCACAAACTGGTCAACAGATGCCAACCATTTCGTTTGGGAATGCTCCAACGGTTATACCACCACTGAAACTTCACCGGTGATCCAATTTCAAAATGAAGGAACCTATGAAGTGACACTTACTGCATTTAATGACTCATGTGATAATAGTATCACAAAAACGATTACTATATTGCCCGACAACCCAACGGGTGTATATTCAGCCGGCGATAATGAAATTGGGCTTTCATTTATCCCCAATGGTAATTTTGTCAGGATTCAGGGATCAGGTCATCAGGAACCATATTCCTATGTGATTATGGACATGGGTGGACGTTTGATTGAAACGAAGACCATACCATCCTCTACCTCGCGTGTAAGAATCCCTGAGATGAAGAATGGCACATACATTTTTAACTTGATTTACTCGGGCAGAAATAAGGTAATACTTATCAACCAAACCAAATAACTACTACAATGACTAGCAAGAAGATTTTGATGCGATTTGTGATGTTGGCAACTTTCTGCGTGAACGCATTGACACCCTTGACTTCCACAGCACAGGATGCAAAGTCCGAACAGCCGGAGCCAAGTTCAAATAACGCGGTAACCAAGAGCGACCAAATCCTGGCACGCTTCACCGCCAAACCTGACCACAACAACGTTTATATTCAGTGTCGTACCAAAGGTGCCATTGAAGAAGGATTGCTCGTGCTGGAAAGGTCTACCGGTAACCTGGAATTTGTGGCTATACAAATGAGGCCCTGTTTCAACAGCCCGATCGAATTGGCATATTCATTTCAAGACTTGTCTGTACGCGGAGATATGGTTTGGTACAGGGTCAGATATGTCAGACACGGAGAGACACCCATTTTTTCAGAAAGCATACCGGTAAAAGTCGCCAATACGGAGGTGGCATTGTCGGAGTAGAAAGACGATGCCGGTTAGCAAATGGGCCTGATTCATTTGAATCAGGCCTTTTTCTTTTCAAACACGTTACCCACAGTTGAGTAGGTGTTCTTACACTTAGATGGATAATAATGGAAATGTCAGCTCAACGGAAGTTCCTTTCGCATTTCCATTGGCGTCCTTCAGATCAACAACTTTGATGTCGTGCTTTGCGCCGGATGTTTCGGTCAATAAACGAAGTCTGGTTTTGGTGATCTTTTCACCCATCGAGCGATGGGCCTTCCCACGATTCAGGGTGGTAAAGGAAAGCGCATATTCCCTCCCTACCCCATTGTCCTGAATTTTACAAATCAGTCGGTCTTTGACTCCGTTAAACGAAATGGTGATCAAGCCGTCGTCTCTACCCCTGAGCTTTCCGATACCATGAACAACGGCATTCTCCACATGCGGTTGCAATACCATGGGAGGAATCACAGCTGCATCCATATCAAGACCCGGTTCTATGATGACATTATACTCAAATCGTTTATCAAATCTTTTTTTCTCAAGTTCAAGGTATTTGATCAGAAACTCCACCTCCTCTGCAATGGTAATCTTCAGCTTGCTGGAATTCTCCAGAACATTCCTGATCAGGCTGGAAAACTCAGAAACATATTCAAGTGCAGGTTCAGTTTGCCTATCCAGAATATAAACCTGAATGGCATTCATCGCATTGAAAATAAAGTGGGGGTTGATCTGGGTGCTCAGGAATTGGGATTGATATTCCTTTGACATTCGTTCTTGCTTTTCAAGCTCCTTATCCACCTCTACCTTATGGGTGATATCTTTGGCAATAAGCAGCATCTGCTTATTGCCATGGTCATCAATTCCATTTGGGTAAACATGTGTGCCATACCATGCAGGATTATTGCCTTCTCCGATACTCTCCGCCTCAAAATAGGAGGGTCTGCCCGATTGAGACACCCTTTTTATCGTCGCTTTGATCTCCTTATGTTCCTTAGCGGGGAAAAATTCATAGACTGTTTTGCCAATCACATCTTTGGCATCCAGATGTTTTAAGGTTTTATTTATAAACTGAATTCTTCCATTCAGTGAAATATTCAGAAAAAAGAGAGAAGTTGCTTTTGTGATTATATTCAACTCCTGATCTTTCTGACGTAATTGTCTTTCCGCGCGCACGCGGTTGGAAACATCAAACCCAAGCAGCAAAAAGTGATCCCCGTGTATCGGTTGAATATCTGCAGACAGCCATATCTTCTCCCCGCCGCTCCCCCTGATGCACAAGGTACCTTCCCAGTTTTGACTCTTCTTAATTTGTTTTGATACTGCTTTCCAGGTTACGGATTTATCATCATTCCCCACAAATGTACCCCAAATGCTTACCTGCTTTGATGAAACACTTTTATCCAGCACACCGCCGGACTCATCCGGATGGCATTTCGTAAAAAGATCCTTGAGTAGCTCCGCACCAATACGGATCAATCTCTTCAAATGAAAACGGGAACCGATTCTTGCGAAAAGGCTCCCGTTTTACATTTCAGTGTAAACCGAAATGCCAGGTACCAATATCCGAAGCTATACCAGCGTTACCGCGGCATCGCTCCCTCCCGTCTTCCAATCAAAGGCATTCCGAGGACTGCCTTCAACATGAACTTCCATCGCCGTGAGGCTTCGGAAAGTTTACCCTTTTGATCCGGCAACTTAAGTTAACCTTTACTCAAGGGTCAGACATTTTAGTTATTCTTCTCACATACCTTTCAGAGAAATGCATGGAAAAAGAACGAACCACAGGTTACGAAATACCAACAGTATCCTTTCGTCAACCGCCGGTGCCCTCTCATCCTTTTTGCCCCAACAAAGTGGGATTTCAGACAGACCCGGGAGTCATGCCCTTTCAGCAATGACAGAACAACTTCCGATCCGGAGAACCACCTTTGGAATAAACCTTCGGTGATGAATACCGGTTACTTGCTATTTCAAATATAGAAGTGCAACAAGATGATCGCAAGAAATCCGATCCGGTTTTACACACATGGTTTCAACATAAGATATAAACAATTGTTAATATCCTCAGGACACGTGTATGTACTTACACCATTCATCAATTACCAAGGCCTGAGCCGGGTTTGTGAACAGGCTGCTACCAGAGTTATTAACAAGACACATCCGTTCGGGATGAAATTTATCAAGACAAGGCCGTTGATTTCTTTATGTATCCAAGGAGCTTCTAAGTCGTATTACCTGTTAAATTTGAAAAAACCTGATACCACCTCTATGACTGCCCGTAAAAAGACTAAAAAGATTTATGTTCTCGATACCTCTGTCATTCTTCACGATCACAATGCCATCTTTCATTTTGATGAACACGATATAGCGATCCCCATCACGGTATTGGAAGAGTTGGATAATTTTAAGAAAGGCAATAGCCCCAAGAACTATGAAGCCCGTGAATTTATCCGCATCATCGACCGGATTTCCGGCAACTATTCCCTGCAGGAATGGATACCCATTGATGGCAAAGAAAAGGGACGCGTAAAGATCGTCATGAACGAATCCGGCCCTTCCGTGGATGCTAACCGGGTTTTCGATCAGAAAAAACCAGACCACAAAATACTGAACGCGGCACTTACCCTGGCAGAAGAAGAAAAAACCACCCGTGTTGTCCTTGTGACCAAAGACATTAATCTGCGACTGAAGGCAAAAGCCCTCAACCTGATCGCGGAAGATTATGAGACCGGCAAGATTCAGGATATCAAGAATCTCTACACCGGAAGGGTATGCATTGAAGATATTCCCACGGATACCATCATGAAACTTTATAAAGATGGTGAGCTTGCCGATACCGATATACTCGGGGATTTTAAGATCAATAATCACTTCTTTATCCTGAAGAACGGAAAGACTTCTTCGCTCGCTTACTTCAATCCTTTCGACAACAGCATTAAAAAGGTTGAGAAGCAATATACCTATGGCATTAAACCCAGAAATGCCGAGCAAACATTCGCCATGCATGCCATCATGAATCCGGATATCAAGGTGGTGACCATTCAGGGGGTAGCCGGCACGGGTAAAACGCTGCTTGCGTTGGCTGGGTGTCTGGAACAAAAGAGTTTGTACAATCAGATCATCCTGGCGCGTCCCATTGTCCCCCTAAGCAACAAGGACCTGGGTTATCTTCCCGGTGATGTCAATGACAAGATCAATCCGTACATGGAGCCACTCTGGGATAACCTGAAGTTTATCAAGAATCAGTTCGGGGAGAATGAGAAACGCAGCAAGATGATCGATCAGATGCAAAAGGAAGAAAAGATCGTCATCGCACCCCTGGCATACATCCGCGGACGAAGCATCAGTGATTCAATTTTCATTGTAGACGAGTCACAGAACCTGACTCCTCATGAGGTTAAAACAATCATCACACGGGCCGGAGAAAACACCAAGATCATTTTCACCGGTGATGTGTTTCAAATTGATACACCATACCTTGATGAGCAGAGTAACGGTCTGTCTTATCTGATCGACCGCCTGAAAGGCAATAAGCTGTTCGCCCATATCACCCTGGAAAAAGGCGAACGTTCAGAACTTGCCAATCTGGCCAACGAACTTCTGTAGCATAATCAACCGGTTTCCCTTTCGCCCAAATGGTTAACTTTGGGCAAATGGCAACATCACCGCTAGCCCCTACCAGTCCGAAACCTATCGGGCTTGACATCCTTGATGCTGAAGGCATTTATCTCAGGGATCGCAACAACAAACAGTATATTGATCTGATCAGCGGTATCGCTGTAAATAATCTCGGACACCGTCACCCAAGCATCATTCAGGCATTAAAAGATCACCTGGATCACTACCTGCACGCCATGGTATATGGTGAGTTTGTTCAGGAAAAACAATTGGCCTTTGCCAAATTACTAACCGAACATCTGGCCTCCTCTCTCAACAATGTTTACTTTACCAATTCTGGTAGTGAAGCCGTAGAAGGTGCCTTAAAACTTGCCAAGAAATATACACGACGTACTGAAATACTGGCATTCGAAAAGGCATATCACGGAAGTACACACGGTGCCCTGAGTGTTACGGGAAACGATGCTTTGAAATCCGGGTTCGGCCCCCTGCTGCCGGGTGTCTTTCATGGGGTATTCAATGAAGAGGTCTCAGCTGAACTTATTAATCATAATACGGCAGCTGTTATTGTCGAGGTCATCCAGGGTGAAGCCGGAGTCAGGAACGCAACCCCTTCTTTTCTGAAAAGGCTGCGCGAAAGATGCACAGCGTTTGGCGCCCTGCTGATTATCGATGAGTCACAAACCGCCTTCGGTCGTACCGGGCATTTGTATGCCCATCAATCGTATGATGTGATACCCGACATCCTTGTTCTGGCCAAAGCTTTGGGTGGTGGCATGCCCCTTGGAGCTTTCATTGCGTCCGGGCAGGTCATGAACGTATTGAGTCACGATCCGGCATTGGGCCATATCACCACCTTTGGCGGACATCCATTGTCGTGTGCTGCCGGACTGGCACATATGCAAGCACTGATTTCCGAAGGATGGATGGATACGGTGGCTGAGAAAGAAAAACGATTTCGTGAAAACCTCAGTCATCCCCTAATAAAGGAAATACGTGGAAGTGGATTGATGCTGGCGGTGGAGCTAGGAAATACCGCTCTTCGCGAGAAAGCTTGTGATCAGGCATTAAAGAACGGATTACTCACCGATTGGTTCCTGTTTTGCGATACCGCTCTCCGGATTGCGCCACCATTGACCATTACCCTTGAACAGATAGATCAGGCGTGCGCCATCATTGACAAATCTTTGAACGAGGCAGAATGAAGCGATATATAATCCCGGCGCTCATTATGGCAATGATGCTATGCCAGACTGTACTCGCACAAGACAGTCTTATGCAAACATCATCTCAGCTTTACCTTGGCATGCGCACCACGGTGGGCGTTACACAAGGCTATACAGGAAGAGGATTCGGTGTTCACATCGGGCTTAAGCGAAGTAACCGTTGGAATACCAAATTATTCGGGGACATGATCATCACCGATATTGCTGACATTGCCAAAAGAACCGACATCCACACCGGTGGTGTGCTTATGTTTTACCCCATTCAGCCGTGGAATAACATACAACCGTTTATCCTCGCGGGGTACGGATTGGCTTACTCAACAATGCGACACGCCGATAAAGGCGGTATATCGCGACAAAGGTTCAGTTCAACTTCTCAAGGTGGCCTTGGTGCTGAGGTTGAGTTAACCAATCAGCTTTATGCTGCCTTATCCGGCCAATATATGTGGCATTTTAACAGTGAACTGGAAGCTTACGTTTCCAACCATGTGTTTATTATTGAACGGAACAGAAAGGCATTCTCACAGCATATGCTGATCACCCTGAGTATTAATTATTGCCTGACATCAAACCGAAGTGGTCACGCGAATTAACGCCTATTACTGAACATGACGCTGAAACCGTGGCAAAGAAAAATGCAGGTGGTGATCTTCGAAGCGGACACCTTCGGAGGCAAACTGTTTGATATCGTATTGCTTGTTGCCATTGTTCTCAGTGTAGGTGTGGTCATGCTGGAAAGTGTTCCCACCATTGCATCGCACCATCGGGATTTAATGAGAGCGTTGGAGTGGGTATTTACTATTCTGTTTACGCTGGAATACATTGCACGGCTGGTTTGCACGGGAAAACCCTGGAAATATGCCTTTAGCTTTTTCGGGATGGTGGATTTGCTTTCCATCCTCCCCACCTATCTCGCTATTCTTGTAGCCGGAAGCCAGGCCCTTTTAGTGGTAAGAACGATACGGCTGATCAGGGTATTCAGAATTCTGAAGCTTGCACAATTTTTAGGGGAGGCACGCAGTCTGACAGATGCCCTGAAGGCATCACGTTATAAGATTATCCTCTTTCTGACAACCGTTTCGTGCATTACCATCATTCTTGGAACTTTGATGTACCTGATCGAAGGACCACAAAATGGCTTCACCAGCATCCCCAAAAGCGTCTACTGGGCCATTGTAACCCTCACCACTGTTGGCTACGGAGATGTCGCACCTCAAACCGCATTGGGCCAGACCGTAGCTTCACTCATCATGATCCTCGGCTATGCCATCATCGCCGTACCCACAGGAATCGTGTCTGCAGAGATGGTACATACTAAGTCAAAAACGCCGGAGAAAATATCCACACAAAGCTGCCCGCAATGTGCCCGGGAAGGCCATGAACCAGATGCATTGTATTGCAAGTTCTGCGGCAGTGCGCTGTAGCTCCTGCCTCCTGCCTCCTGCCTCCTGCCTCCTGCCTCCTGCCTACTGCCTACTACCCACCGCCTCCTTCAACAACCCCATCGTCCGGTCCACTTCTTCTTCCGTATTGTACTTGCTGAAAGAAAAACGAATGGTAGGATGATCCTGATTGATTTGAATCGCTTCAAGTACGTGGGATCCTTTATGGCTTCCGGAAGTACAGGCACTTCCCCCTGAAACATCCAGCCCCAGTATATCCAGTTGAAACAGCAGCATCTCCTGGTTTGCCATTTCCGGAAAAGTCACGCTCAGAATGGTGTACAACGCTTTGTCGCTGTCGTCTCCATTAATAATGGCTTCCGGGTATTGCTTCATGATCGATGTGCGAAGCCGGTCCTTTAATCCTTCAATGTGCTTGCGATGAACCTGCATGTCCCGATAGGCTAATTCCAAAGCTTTAGCCATGCCGATGATACCGGGTACATTTTCGGTGCCTGCCCGCAGGTTACGCTCCTGAGCCCCACCGGTAAGGATGGGTGTAACAGGTATATCGGAATGCACAAACAGAAAACCCGCACCTTTGGGTCCATGGTATTTGTGTGCTGATGCGGATGCCATACCGACTTCAAGATCGGTCAGATTGATATCAAAATGACCTATGGTCTGCACCATGTCCGAATGAAAAAGAACATTCTTCTCCTTCAATCCGGGAGCGAGTTTCTTAAGAGGCAATACCGTTCCCAATTCATTGTTGGCATGCATCAGACTCACAAGTGTTGTTTCTTTATAATCCCGATCCAGCAGTCCCTCCCACTCCGGCCGGCCTTGCTTGTCTAAGGGTAACAATTCCAACACGACCTTTCCTTGCCTGGCAAGATCCAGGGCTGTATTCAAAACAGCATGGTGTTCTACCGGTGAGGTGATGATCTTCTTTACACCCAAGCCCTCTACGCTCATCCGGAGTGCAAAATTATCCGCTTCGGTTCCGCCGGATGTAAAATAAATTTCTGATGGAGAAACCCCAAGAAAAGCAGCCATCTGCTTCCTGGCCTTTTCAATAGCAGCGCGCGCTTCCCGGCCTGCATGATGGATAGATGATGGATTTCCATATCCACCTTTGAGATAAGGCATCATGGCATCCAGCACCTCGGGATCAAGAGGGGTGCTGGCCGCATTGTCTAAGTAGATACGTGGCTGATCAGCCATGGGTGGGCGATGATACCCGATCCATCACCTCACGGGCCAATGCGTCTGCTTTTTCTGCACTTTCACTTTCGGCATACACGCGCACGATGGGTTCGGTATTGGAACGACGCAGGTGTACCCATTCTTTCCCGAACTCGATCTTCACCCCGTCTATAAGGTTCATGGGCTGACCGTCATAAAGTTTAACGACATTCCCAAGCCAGTCATCAACGTTGACAGATGGATCCAATTCAATCTTATTCTTGGAGATATGGTAATCAGGATAGGATTTCCGGAGTTCCGTGCAGGTCATTCCGCATTTTGCAAGGTGGGTGAGAAAAAGAGCGATCCCTGCAAGGGCGTCGCGACCATAATGCAATGCCGGATAGATGACACCACCATTTCCTTCGCCGCCGATGACCGCATTTTTTTCCTTCATCATGGTCACCACATTCACTTCACCTACTGCAGAACTAAAATATTCACCGCCGCTTGCTTCAGTTACATCGCGCAAAGCACGGGTAGAGCTCATATTGGAGACCGTATTTCCGGGCGTATGCCTGAGCACATAATCTGCCACAGCCACAAGGGTGTATTCTTCTCCGAACATCGAACCGTCTTCACAAACCATTGCCAGTCGATCTACATCCGGATCAACCACGATGCCCACGTCGCAACCTTTGTCCTTCACCGTTGCAGAAATATCCGTCAAATGAGCGGGCAAGGGCTCCGGGTTATGAGGGAAATGCCCGGTAGGTTCACAATACAGTTTTTCAACCTGCTTCACTCCCAAAGCTTCCAGAAGGGCTGGCACTGCAATCCCTCCGGTGCTGTTCACCGCATCCACTGCCACCTTAAAGTTCCTGGCGGCGATGGCTTCTTTGTCTACCAGAGGAAGGGCAAGAATGGCGTCAATATGTTTTTTGATGCTATCGGTTTCCTGAGAATACGATCCGAGTTCCATCACCTCATTAAATGAGAAAGTACCTTGCGCTGCCAGCTCCAGCAACTTCTCCCCTTCTGCGCCGGAAATGAACTCTCCTTTACTATTGAGAAGCTTCAGTGCATTCCACTGGATCGGGTTATGACTGGCGGTAAGAATAATGCCTGCATCAGCCTTCAGTTCAGGTACGGCCATTTCTACGGTTGGTGTGGTGCTGAGCCCGAGATCGATCACATCCATACCCATTGCGCAAAGTGTTGCGGAAACAAGCTGACTGACCATCTCTCCGGAGATCCGGGCATCCCTGCCGATCACCACCTTACAGCGTTTTTTATTGGCCTGCTGTTTTACCATGCCGGCGAATGCCGACGTGAACTTCACAATGTCGGGAGGTGTTAGCCCTTCACCGGCTTTTCCGCCGATGGTCCCCCTGATACCTGAGATTGATGTAATGAGTGTCATAGCGCAAAGGTAGCCAATTCGATGTTCCCTTGGTTTACCTTATGTTAAAGCCTCAAGGTTTCTTTTGATAAAGTGGGTCAGTTGCTCTCCTTTCAACATATTCTGCCTTAGAAGAGCCAGGTCAGTGGCCTGTCTTGCCAGGGCGGATTGCTTCTGCTCATCCGACTCAACCAATATCTTTCCGATCAATGGGTGGTTGGTATTCACCACAAGGTTATAGGTTTCCGGCAAAGACCCCATGAAACCGCCTCCACCCACGGCATTCATTTCACGCATGCGGCGCATGAATTCCGGTTGGATGACAGAGATCGGATCTTCTCTTTCACTTTGGTTCTGAAACACAACCTGGAACTTTCCCGCAGGCACCAGTTTTTCTATAATGGGTTTGATCTGTCCTTGTTGTTCTTCGGAAAGTTTGGACGGAAGCTCATCATCCTTGGCGATCAGCTTATCCAGGGTATCACTGTCAACCCTGACGAAAGATGAATTTTCCAGGCTTTGTTCGAGCTTGCCAACGAAATGGCCGGTCAACGGGCTATCCAATACCAATACTTCATAACCGCGATCCTTTGCTGCTTCAATGTAAGCATGTTGTTCATCGGCATTGGCTGCGTAAAGGTATACCAGCTTGCCATCCTTGTCCGTCTGTGATGGTTTGATCTGTTCACTGAATTCATCAAGTGTATAGTATTTACCGTCGGTATTTTTCACCAATACGAACTTCCGGGCGCGCTCAAAGAATTTCTCATCGGCCACCATGCCATACTCTATGAATATCTTGATGTCATCCCATTTGCTTTCAAAATCCTTCCGGTCCTTTTTGAACATCTCCTCCAGTTTGTCCGTTACCTTTTTGGAGATATGACCTGAGATCTTCTTGACATTACCATCACTTTGCAGATAAGACCGGGATACGTTAAGCGGGATATCGGGGGAATCGATCACCCCATGCATCAGTGCCAGAAATTCCGGTACGACGCCTTCCACATTATCGGTTACGAAAACCTGGTTGCAGTATAGCTGGATCTTGTTTCGTTGAAACTCCAGGTTGTTCTTGAGTTTCGGAAAGTACAGGACACCGGTTAGATTGAAAGGGTAATCCACATTCAAATGGATATGAAAGAGCGGCTCTTCAAAGGTCATGGGGTAAAGTTCCCGGTAGAAATCCTTGTAGTCCTTGTCTTCCAGCTTTGCCGGATTCTTTGTCCATGCAGGTTCCGGGTTATTAATAGATGAAGGCGCTTCTTCTTTTTCGTCCCCTTTATCCTTCTTTTCTTCTTTCCCCACCACGGTGAAATAAATCGGAATCGGCATGAACTTGCAATACTTGTCCAGCAGGGTGCCGATGCGACCTTCTTCAAGAAACTCCTTTGAGTCATCATTGATATGGAGAACGATATCGGTACCGCGCTCCTTTTTATCACTTTCATCCAGCTGGTATTCCGGACTTCCGTCGCATGTCCAATGAACCGCTTTGGATTTTTTATGGGATTTGGAAATAATCTCTACGGACTTCGCCACCATAAAGGAAGAATAGAAACCAAGACCGAAGTGACCGATCATAGCAGTACCTTCTGCCTTATTCTTATATTTCTTCAGAAACTCTTCCGCACCGGAGAATGCGATCTGATTGATGTATTTGTCCACTTCTTTATCTGTCATCCCAATACCACGGTCCCTAACAGTCAGGGTTCCGGCCTTGGGATCAAGCACCACATCAATATGGGTCTCATTCAGATCTCCTTTGAACTCACCAATCGAGGCCAGGGCTTTCAGCTTCTGAGTGGCATCAACTGCATTGGAGACCAGTTCTCTTAGAAAAATCTCATGATCCGAATACAGGAACTTCTTAATGATGGGAAAAATGTTCTCCGACTGAACGTGAATACTTCCTTTTTGCATGATATCTTTTTTTAGAAACGTTGATTTTCAAAGCTTGTGCCATGAAGCATTTAGGCGACAAATTGACAGCTGTTATATGAATAGCACGGATTTCCGGGAAAAAGGCGTCACCAATTTTATCGAATTACGTATATTCACCCGGAACTAAACTTAGTAGAGTTATGTCAACGCTTACACAAAACATTGCGGTTACCAAAGTAGCGAGCTCAAGGTTGCCACAAACGGATTTCGATAACCTCGTATTCGGTCAGACTTTTTCAGACCACATGCTGGTGGCTGATTATAATGGAGAACAATGGACGGATATTCGAATCATTCCCTACGGCTCCATCACCTTTAATCCTGGTCTGGTGAGTTTACACTACGGTCAGGCGATCTTTGAAGGGATGAAAGCATACCGCAATGGTGCGGGTGAGATATTGCTGTTCAGGCCCCGGGCAAACATGGAGCGCATGAACCGTTCCGCCGATAGGATGTGCATGCCTTCTGTTCCTGAATCCATTTTTATTGATGGACTGAAAGAGCTGGTTCGGGTGGATGAAGGATGGGTTTCCTCCAAAGAAGGACATTCCCTGTATCTCAGACCTTTTATGTTTGCTACGGATCAGACTTTGGGTGTCAGGCCTTCCAAGACCTATTCATTCATGATCATTACATGCCCGGTGGCTGCTTTTTTCAGTGCACCGCTGAAGCTTAAGATTGAAACAAAATATTCCAGGGCTGCTGATGGCGGCGTTGGATATGCAAAAGCAGCAGGCAACTATGGTGGCGCCATGTACCCGCAGAAGATTGCACAGGATGAAGGTTACCACCAGGTGATCTGGACAGATTCAAAAGAACACCGCTTTATTGAAGAAGCCGGCGCCATGAATGTCGCCTTTGTCATAGACGATACGCTGGTAACCGCACCAACCTCAACCGGAACCATACTTGAAGGAATCACCCGGGACAGCGTTCTCACCCTGGCACGCGACCGTGGGGTGAAAGTAGAGGAGCGTAGGATTGAAGTAAAAGAAGTCCTGGATGCCATCACTGCCGGAAAAATGCGCGAGGCCTTCGGTATCGGAACGGCGGCAACCATCGCTCCGATCCATACCATTGGCCATGAAGGAACACTATATGATGTGACCACCGCTATGGACAACAGTCTATCCAAAGGTATCGCCAAGGATCTTGAAAAGATCAGGAAAGGTGAAGCCGCGGATCCACATGGCTGGGTAGAGAAACTGTAACGCTTTCTGAATTAAAATGAAAAAGACGGGAACACCTCCCGTCTTTTTTTATGGGGTAACCGGTGATGCAGTCAGCTGCCGGAACATCCGGTTGTATCTAGAGGCTTGTTGCTTCCAGTCATATCGGGAAACAAAACTCCTGAGGTGTTGGGCGAAGGTTGCACCTTCGTCTTTTTATCTTCAAAGCGTTCCGCTTTGGTATTTTCTACTGGGAACTTTTCCTCTATTACCATCACCGAAAGCCAAGACAAAGGATATAGCTTAAAGCTACAGGATAGACAGACGAAGGTACAACCTTCGCCCAACCACCGAAATTCACCATACTTAGTAATGACAGCATTCTGACGCTCTTGCCATTCTTACCATGATGCATAGCAGCCGTGTCATCCCGACGTAAAACCAGGGATATCTAAATCTAAAAACGAATCTACACACGGACGGTATATTTAGAAAGTGGTCAACGCACTAATACTATATAAGCTAAATAAAAAAAGACAGGAAGGGTTCCCGTCTTTTTTTATGGGGTAACCGGTGATGCAGCCAGCTGCCGGAACATCCGGTTGTATGTGGAGGCTTGTTGCTTCCAGTCATATCGGGAAACAAAGCTCCTCGCTTCTGCCCCTTTCAATTCCTTTTCACCTGAGACCAATTCAATGAGCATATGTTCCAGCATTTCCGGTGAAGAATAAATAAAGTCATTTCTTCCCGAATGCGGAATGTGCCCGGGATAAGCAAGTCTGTCAGGTAGTATCGGATGACATTGACAATACATTGCTTCAACCGTACTCATGCCAAAAAAGTCCTGGCGGGATGTAACGGGTAAGATGTTCGCCTTCCAAAGCCACCCGGCGTATTCCGCAGCATCTTTGGCATATCCCCAATGGAGGATGTGTGCAGACAAACGTTGTCTGGCTTCATCAAATATGACAGGATACTTATCACCGGATTCACCCAATACGATCAGGTCAAAGTCCATCCCTTTTTCCGACAACCTGAAGAGGACAGAAAAAAAATCCTCCGGTGACTTATCATATTCCCAGCGGTGATTCCAAAGTATCGCGGGCTTCCTGTTTTTCGGGCATTTAAAAATATCTAGTGCATTGAGATCCAAGGCCAACTCCAGTACTTCACTTTTTTTACGAATCGCCTCCACTGAGGCTAGTTCCCGATGATCCGGAAATGCCTTTAAAAATTTAGGCAGGGCATCCAGGAAAACGTTCATATGATAGCCCGAGTTGAAAAGAACCTTGTCTGCCACCAACGCAGACGCATAGTTGGTAAACGCATAGTGCCGGTCCCGCTTTAGCCTGACATCCCTGTCTTGCGGCGACCACGGATAGGTCAGCTGGTTCTCATGCATGTAAAGTGCAACGGGAACGTTTGCTGTCTGATGTCGCGTATGGGCCAGAAACAATGGTAGATCAAGCATGTCAGATGCGATGATGAGATCGGGACGGAAAGACGATTGGCTCAGTTTCTTTGCCAGGGTCACCGCCCCTCCGTGCATGCGCCATTTCCAATGCCGGCCTTTAAGCGCCAGCAATTCAATATCGCAATCACAAAACTTACCCAAGCCATCAATCCAGGATTTATGTGAACCTGAATGGAAGGGTTCTGCAATGATAATATGTATCGGGGAGTGCAAGCCGGAAGGTAAACAATGGCTCTAAAATAAAAAAGCCGAAAGAGGGGACGTTAATGGCTTACGCCATCATACGGAGGTGAAAATTTGGCACATCCCTTTCTTTCGGCCTTATTTTATACAAAGGAAGCACAAAAAAGTTTCACCTTCTCCATTCTACCCCATGAATCTAATCAATTTTTCGACGAACGAACTTACTCAAGCGATTTATTGAAATACGGCAGAGCGTGAGGGAGCCTTGCGCAGCGGCACGAGGGCATCTCCTTCCAGAATGGGGATGATATCCGTAATATCACGCTGCAGGCAATATCGAATATCCTTTTCCAATTGCAGTTGCCTCAGGCGGATGCGGTGAGACGAGTAGTCAAGGAACCTGTAGAGGTCGTAATTGGCAATTCCAAAGATATGGGATGCCGCAATGGCAGAATCACAAGTGGTAGAGAACCGTTCGCTTTTAAGCAATTCACCAACGACCGCACCGGCGTAGATTGAATCCTCCATATTGTATTTGTTTTTCCAGCCAGCACAAAGCAACACCACTTTTCGGTCTTGTTCAATCAACCATTTACACAAGGCACTCAGGTTAAGGAAAGATCCCACCACTACTTTATGAGAACCGGAAGCCGCTGCCAATGCCTGCGTACCATTGGTGGTGGTCAATACCACCTCCTTTCCTTTCAGGTCTTCTTCCAGAAAATCGTACGGAGAATTTCCCATGTCAAAGCCGGGCACCTTTTCACCATTACGTTCGGCAGCTGCCAGATAGCCCTTTTCTCTGTAGGCTATCGCCTCTTCCACCGTCTTAACGGGAATGACCCTGGCCACACCATTGATAAATGCCGCACAAATCGCAGAGGTAGCTCTGAGAATATCGATCACCACCACGATGGCATCTTCTGCTTCGTAGTATGGAAAATTTGCCGGTGTATAACTTACCAGCACATCGTTCTTTCCTTCTCCCGGCAAACCTTATCAGGATTTATAAAATGGAAACTTAGCTACAGTAGCCTTAATAGGTTGATTTCGTATGTCAAGATAAACCTCTGTTCCTTCTGAAGCAAATGCCTTATCCACATAACCCATTCCGATTGCTTTGGAAAGCGATGGTGATTGCGTTCCCGAAGTAACCACACCGATCACATTACCATCTGCATCCTTGATCTGATATCCTTTACGTGGAATGCCACGATCCACCATTTCAAGTCCGACCAGTTTGCGTTGAACACCTTCCTCCTTTTGCTTTTGCAGCGCAGCGCTGTTCACAAACTCTTTGGTGAATTTGGTGATCCATCCCAAACCAGCTTCCAAAGGTGAGGTGGTGTCATCGATATCGTTTCCATACAGGCAATAGCCCATTTCCATACGCAGGGTATCCCGTGCACCCAATCCACATGGCAGAATACCGAAGTTCTTTCCTGCATCAAATACCGCATTCCAGATGCGATCGGCATTTGCATTGTCAAAGTATATCTCGAAACCACCGGACCCGGTATACCCTGTTGCACTGATCACCACATTGTCAACGCCTGCAAAGGAGCCTTTGGTAAAGGTGTAAAAACCCATACCGGCCAGGTCTACATCTGTCAGGGACTGCATAGCCTCAGCAGCCTTAGGTCCCTGGATGGCCAGCAGGGTGGTACGATCTGAAATGTCTTCCATATCCACCTGCCATTCATCCTGGCTTTTGATCCAGTTCCAGTCTTTCTCTATGTTGGAAGCATTTACAACGAGCATATAATTTTCATTGCCCAGACAATATACGATCAGGTCATCCACAATTCCGCCTTTGGTATTGGGAAGGCAGGAATACTGCGCCTTTCCCTCTGTGAGTTTTGACGCATCATTGGAAGTTACTTTTTGAATCAGATCAAGCGCATGAGGTCCTCTGAGGATGAACTCACCCATATGCGAAACATCAAATACCCCTACCGCCTTTCTAACATTGTGATGCTCTTCCAACAGCCCACTGTACTGTAATGGCATATTGTAGCCTGCAAAGGGAACCATTTTGGCGCCTAACTCAATGTGCTTTTTGGTTAGCGCGGTTTCTTTCATTGTAGCGGTCGTATCGTTCATAAGTGTCATTATTAGAAAGGTGAGGAATGATAACCGCTTCACAAACGGTTATAGAAAGTACCATTCAGCGGGCAAAGGTAGAATATTTGCGGAATAAAAGAACGGTGCTTTTCAACAAGTCTTAGGAGTTGAAGACCATGAATAAGCGTTATCTTAGCCTCCTGAACTATGAATTTGACCGGCCATACAACCTCCAGGTGGATCGTTTTATCCATCGACCTGTGTCTTTCTTTCTTCTCGGTGATCATGGCCTATTTACTCAGGTTCGATTTTCACATTCCCACCCATGAGATCGCAGCGCTTCGTTTCGTCTTACCCTTTATGATGGTTGTGCGCATACTGTCCTTTGTTGTGGGACGAAGTCATGTCATGGTCGTCAGATACACTTCAACGCGCGACCTCCAAAGGATATTTACCATTGTTACCGCAGGAAGTATTCTTTTTGTCATTGGCAACGGCGTGAGCTACTTTATTGTCAACAAGACCTTCTTCATCCCCCGATCCATTCTCGTCATTGATTATATCATGTGCATGTTCACACTGGTCTCATTCAGGCTGGCGGTAAAAGTGCTTTACCTTGAACTCAGACAGTCCCGTCAGGACCGAAGCGATGCATTGATTTTCGGTGCAGGGGAATCCGGCCTCATCACCAAAAGAAGTCTGGAACGTGATTCTGAGACAGGTTTCAGGGTAAAGGGATTTATTGATGATGATCCGCGCAAGGCGGGAATGAAGGTAGAAGGTGTACCAGTGTGGCCGGGTTCAAAAATGGAAGAGTTGCTGGCATCGGGTGATATAAGGCAACTGGTGATCTCGGTTCAGCGATTATCTTCTGAGCGCAAACAAGAGATCGTAGACCTCTGTCTGAAGCACCATGTAAAAGCTTTTAATGTGCCTCCGGTACAGCAATGGATCAAAGGAGAATTGAGCGCTAATCAGATCCGGAGTATGCGCATTGAAGATCTTCTGGAAAGAGAACCGATCAGCATTGACCAGACCAACGTTGGCAACCTTTTGAATGGCGCGGTGGTACTGATCACAGGCGCGGCAGGTTCTATCGGAAGCGAGTTGGCGCGGCAGGCCATGGCATTTAAGCCCTCCAGACTGATCCTTCTGGACCAGGCCGAATCTCCGCTTTACGAATTGGAACTTGAACTGAAAGAAGCACCTGGTGGACAGATGGTGGAGACGGTCATCGGAGATGTCCGGAACGATTCGCGAATGCACCGCCTGTTTACCGCACTTAAACCGGAGATCGTGTTTCATGCGGCGGCCTACAAGCATGTTCCGGTCATGGAAAACAATCCTTCCGAATCCGTATTGACCAATGTATTGGGCACGAAGGTTGTCGCTGATCTTGCGGTAAAGTTCGGCGTGAAGAAATTCGTCATGGTATCCACAGATAAAGCGGTGAATCCGACAAACGTTATGGGGGCCAGCAAGCGGATCGCAGAGATTTATATCCAGGCATACAATGCTCATAGCTCTACTGCATTTATAACCACGCGTTTTGGCAATGTTCTGGGATCAAACGGATCGGTAATTCCGCGATTCAGAAAACTGATCCAGGAACGAAAACCACTCCCCGTGACACATCCTGAAGTCACACGTTTCTTTATGACCATTCCCGAGGCAGGCCAACTGGTATTTGAAGCGGCAGCTATGGGGCAGGGCGGTGAAATTTATCTCTTTGATATGGGGCAACCCGTGAAGATCGAGGACCTTGCGAAAAAGATGATCCGTCTTTCAGGATTGGAACCCGGTCGGGATATCAAGATAGAATACACCCAGTTGCGACCCGGTGAAAAATTGTATGAAGAACTGTTGGCCAACGAAGAGAATACCATACCTACCCACCACCCAAGAATTATGATTGCCCGGGTCAAAGAATATGATTTCGAAACTGTGGCGTCAGCGATTGAAAAGCTGGTCGACCAATTCGACACCCAGGATAATGATGCCATTGTTGCCACCATGAAAAGCCTGGTCCCCGAATTCAAAAGCCATCAATCCATCTTTGAAAAACTGGATCGGAAAACGAACTGACCCCACCTTTCATTCTTATTTCTTAATTCTTATTTCTTAATTCCCCTTCTTCTTCCCTCCCACTGTCAAATTCAACAGAGGCACATCCACCATCACTGAAAGCTGAAGCCTCAAGCCATTGGCGAGTCCAACCTGAACATCCTGACTGTTATAGATTTCACGGAGACGCGGACTGAAAGCAACGCCTGCACCAATAGAAAGGGGTGCATTCCGGAAGCCATAGACATAAGACAGACCCGGTGAAAGAATATTCTGCAGTTTAAGTTCAGGAACGGAAGATATGGCGACTGAGGAATCCTGGCTGTCATTGATAAAGCTGTAGCCCGCCACTACACCCAGGTCTAAAAGACTGAACAGGATTGAATGCGAGGCTGCAGTGCGTGTCTCAGTTCCTTTGCTGGTGCAGTATTCTATACCTATAGGTAAATAAGGGCCCAGGTATGGTGCACACACACCTGATAGTTTATTATGATCCATCCATTCATATCCGCCCGTTGCACCAACATATGACGACAGGAACAAACTTCTCGGAACGCTGCGTTTAATACGGTAACTCCCCACCGGAAGGATGGCGGTTTCAAGAATATCTTTGGCATCCTCCGTGCTTTTGGCTTCAGCTACATCCGCTGCCAGCGTAAGATATTTGACCAGGTCTGCAGACAAACCACTTTCTTCAGGCACCAACTCGCTTAACACACGAAACACAGACAAAATAGCCGCACTGTATTGATGCTCTCCGAGTTCATCGGTAAGATCCAGAACATAAGGTGCAATGGCCAATCCTTTCCGGATTCGATCATCTTTAATATTCAAGAGATCCTGTAATTGATTTACAGTACCAAGCCACTGGCGAACCATGGCAGTGATGGCAGCAAGCCTATTCTCATCGCTAACTGTTGCTGCGGCCGGCGATGGTATGCCCGCTCCATTGTTTCCGAAGAACTGAGCTTCGGACATCGCGTTTTGCTGACCGGCTTGAAGCATCATGGCTTCCATACTAAAAAAATGACTCCACAAATTCAGCAGTTTGTGCATATGCTGCTCGGTCATGTCAGACACAAGAGCATTCAGTGAGGCTTTATGATCCGGATTATGATAGAACAGATTGAAATAATAGATCAAACCCTGTTTGTCAAGTTTATTAAGTTCTGAAGGCTTCATCCAGGTTTCATTCTGCCCCTTTGATGACAGCATGCTTTCGGACACACCTACCAACACATTCAGCAAGTGATCCGCTGTGGTCATCTCCGAACTGTGATCCGGCCTTATATTCCGCATCACAGTGGCCGGATGCTGTCCGGCGCTTAACCCTTCCACCAATGAAACCGCAATATCAACCAGGGCATACGCCGGATCCTGTTTTAAGCAGGCAGGGATCAGATTGGCAGATACATTATCATATAGCCCGTGAATATCCTTTTCCAATGCCACCTTCAATGTGTGCCCTACCTGCCCGTTCAGGTTTTGCTGACCGTTCCTGATCAGCAAATAAAAATTAGGGAACAATGATTTGAGCTGGTAAGTTTGAAGGTAAGGGCTTGTCTTTGTTGCCTGGCAGCCTACCACCAGCTTCAACGTATCTGTTTGCGCCATCCTTAACGCCAACCTGTCAAAGTATGCCATGGCCAGCTCTTCCTTCGCCCTGCTAACGATCACCTCGGTAAGGGCGGTGATCAACTCACCTTCATTCAATTGTGGACTGAGCACCTGTCCCACCAAAGACACCAAGCTGTTGGGCACCTCCGTTGCTGTGGTTCCGTTCTTTGCGTTTTGAGAAGTCTTGAATGCCGCGAGTTGATTGGCAATCGTTTCTGCATCTACTGATTTCAGCGGAGCAAAATTATTCTGTGTAGCGAAATCATGAAGCTGCTTAAACTGCGGATCATTCGCCGCGTTTTGAATAATACTTGCTCGTTGTTGCTGCAGAGAAAGTGCCAGTTCAGCCTCATGCTGGGCTTTGGCAAAAACACTGGTCAGGAGGAATACGGATAATCCTAAAATTCTTGAATGCATCATACGACTGATTTTGTGTTAAGCTATAATACTGCCAGGGTCACATTACCTGTACATTCTGAAAAATCACTGAGTTTACCGGTTTGTGGTTCTACAAGAAAATACCCGGCATCTGCAGTCACAATCCAATTAATGGCGTGCAGATTTTCAATCCAGGTAAATGTCCCCAAATGAGCCCGACCGCCCAACTGTGCGGCTGATGGGCACGGTTGCGGTTGAACAAGGCGATCTGTCCTTTCAAGGCAAAGGAAAAGTCGTCGCAATCAAAACCTTCCGTGCCTGCTACCGGACTATTGGGATTTAAAAGGAGGGGGTTGTACTTGAGATACAATTCTATCTCTTGTCTTGGAGGTGCATAGTACTGATGGTCTGAAAAACCGGCAAAATGGCTGGTAGACCATTTCCCCTTCAGGATAACATCCAGTTCACGTTTTATTTGATCAGTGGATATAAACATTATTCACCTCCGCGTGAATTTTGAAACAATGATACTTAATCCATGCCTTGGATTTACCGTAGCGTAAGAAAAGTTTTTATTTATGATGAGGAGTCTCTTTGTTTCGAATGGGCGGTTATGATAACTTTGTTTCAAACATATGATGCGATGAAACATGCCAGCGAAGTAGAATTACGGTTTGCGGATATTGATGCACTGGGACATGTAAACAATGCTGTTTATCTCAGCCTGCTGGAGAATGCGCGGATCAGATTTTTTGAAGCGGTGATCAGGAAAGAAATAGACTGGGATTCTGAAGGCATGATCCTGGCAAGAGCAGAGATCAACTATAAGGCCCCCGTTTATCTGCACGACAAGATCGTTATATACACATGGGTAAGCAGATTGGGCAACACCAGTTTTGACATGTCCTATTCATTGGTCAAAAAAAATGGCGACCAGGAAATTGAGGTCGCCAATGCCATAACTGTGATCGTATGCTTTTCCTATAAAACTTCGAAACCCGTACCCATACCGGAGAAGTGGATTGTTGCACTGAACGAATACAACGGCTGATTATATCTCACCGGCCTCAATGGCCTGAACGATCTGCTCGATCATTTTATCTTCCCCGTCGGCATCGTAACGATCCTTCAGGTTACTACCGAACAGGCGTGCCAGTGATTGCCAGCAGAAGGCAGAGAAGCCGCCGCGAAGATCCTTGATAATATCGTAGGAGGTATCCCCGGTTTCCCTATCGATCAGCTTGATCAGGATTCGTCCCTGGGTCATGGTGAGTTTTCGGATGTCTCCTTCAAATTCGTCCTTAAGCTCTTGTTCCGCCTGCTTCATTAATTTTCGCTTCTTGCTGTCTTTTTCGACTTCCTGGAGCAAAACAGCATATTGCCGCATTTTCTCACCTGCAATTTTCGCATATGGATAGGCTTTACGTACATCGCGCAGAAGCTTTTTGTACCGCAAGTAATCTTTTTCGTTCTTAAATACCCTTGGAGCAGAGAAGGTCACACTGGGAAGGGAAGCATACAACATGGTATCACCGTTAACTACCCGTCCGGCCAGCACCCTGTGTTCGCCATTCTTGAAGGAAATGGTATCCTGGGCCAGTCCCTGGAGGGTACCTGCCAGCACAAACAGTATGACTACAAACCATCTCATGGTGATAATATATCCAATTCTATGCCAGAATGCAATACCTGCACCTGATAATCTACCACCAAACAGATGGCACATTACAACGTTTTAACGTAAATGAAGGGGATAAGTTTTATGATCTTCCCATGCGATTGGCCTTCCACCGTGAGGGTGCAGCCACATCGGGTCTTACATCAACCGCTTGCTGCTTGTCCCTTTCGCGGACAAAAGCGGCCATGATGGCACCAACTTCCAGATGATCCTGCGGGATATCGTTTCGAAGTTTTTCCGGGGTAAAATAGTTGGCAACAAAATGGGTGTCAAATGCACCGGTAACAAAGGCTTCATGGCTCAGAACGAATGCACAGAACGGCAGGGTTGTGGCAACCCCAACGACACGGTAATCTGCTATCGCGCGTAGCATGCGACCAATGGCCTCGTCCCTGTTTCTCGCATGAACGATCAATTTGGAAATCATCGGGTCATAATAAATGGGGATGGTCATACCCTGTTCAAAACCATCATCCACGCGCACCCCGGGACCGGAGGGTTTTTGGTACACATGAAGGGTACCTATATCGGGGAGAAACTTGTTGGCTGGATCTTCCGCGTAAACCCGCACTTCAATGGCATGTCCGTTTATCTTCAGGTCATCCTGACCAATAGAGAGGGGTTCGTTCATGGCCACACGGATCTGCTCTCTGACCAGATCAATTCCCGTGATCATCTCCGTAACAGGATGCTCTACCTGTAACCGGGTATTCATTTCAAGAAAATAAAAGTTCTTCTGCTCATCCAGGATAAACTCCACCGTTCCGGCGCCACTGTAGTCACAGGCTTTAGCCACATTTACCGCCGCCTCGCCCATGGCTTTTCTGGTGGCTTCATCAATGGCAATGGATGGCGCTTCTTCGATCACTTTCTGATGCCTCCGTTGAATGGAGCATTCTCTTTCAAAAAGGTAAACAACATTTCCGTGGTTATCGGCAAGCACCTGGATTTCGATGTGCTTCGGAGATGTAACATATTTTTCAATAAAAACAGAGCCGTCGCCAAAGGCGGAAGTTGCTTCACTGACAGCAAGATTCATTTGCTCCTTCAGCTCTTCTTCCTTCATGACTACCCGCATACCCTTACCACCACCACCGGCGGAAGCTTTAATTAGGATGGGATAGCCGATCTCCTGTGCAATCTTCGTAGCCTCCTTCACATCAGTTACCGCGCCTTTAGAGCCTGGTATCATGGGAATGTCATAGGCTGCTACCGCTTCTTTTGCGGCTAGCTTGCTTCCCATTGTCCTTATGGCCTGGGACGACGGACCGATAAATATCACCCCTGCCGCTTCTGCAGCCTGAGCAAATTTATCATTCTCGGAGAGGAAACCGTATCCGGGATGGATGCCATCCACATTCCGTTCCTTACAAATCTTAAGGATATCTTCTCCTTTCAGGTACGACTGTGAAGAAGGTGGTGGGCCTATACACACCGCCTCATCGGCATAGGAAACATGTGGAGAATCCCTGTCTGCTTCGGAGAAAACAGCCACGGTACTGATGCCCATTTCCCTGCAGGTTCGCATGATGCGTAATGCAATTTCCCCGCGGTTGGCGATCAGTATCTTCTTCATCAGGATGCTGCGGCTATATGGATCAAATTAACCTTTGATGGCTTGTGCTACTTTTTCTGCTGCTTCCTGAAGTAGGATAGCAGATTGCACTTTCAGGCCGGACTCATCGATCAGCTTTTTGGCTTCAACGGCATTGGTTCCCTGAAGTCTAACAATTACGGGCACTTTGATCTCGCCGATACTTTTGTAGGCATCCACGATACCCTGTGCTACGCGGTCACAACGTACGATACCTCCGAATATGTTTACGAGGATCGCTTTCACATTGGCGTCCTTCAAAATGATCTGGAATGCCTTTTCAACGCGCTCGGCATTGGCCGTACCGCCTACGTCCAGAAAGTTTGCAGGCTCACCACCTGACAATTTAATGATGTCCATGGTAGCCATGGCCAGTCCGGCACCGTTTACCATACATCCCACATCACCGTCGAGTTTGATAAAGTTCAGACCATGCTCTCCCGCTTCTACTTCAGCCGGATCTTCTTCCAGTACATCACGCATGGCAGCATAATCTGCATGGCGATAAAGGGCGTTATCATCCAGGTTCACTTTTGCATCAACCGCCAGGATCTTATTATCAGAGGTTTTCAGGGCCGGGTTAATCTCAAAAAGCGCAGAGTCTGTTGCATCATATGCCTTATAAAGACTGGCGATAAACTTGGTCATGTGTTTGAATGCATCGCCGGTCAAGCCCAGGTTAAAAGCAACCTTACGGCATTGGAATGGCTGCAGCCCTACCGCCGGATCAACCGTTTCTTTGAAAATAAGATGCGGCGTCTTCTCAGCCACCTCTTCGATATCCATACCGCCTTCGGTAGAATACACGATCATATTTTTACCGCTGGATCTGTCGAGAAGAACGCTGATATAAAACTCGCTGGTCTCTGACTCACCGGGATAGTATACATCCTGCGCAACCAAAACCTTATGAACTTTTTTGCCTTCCGCACCGGTTTGTGGCGTCACAAGGTTCATACCGATAATGTCAGTTGCTTTTTGCTTCACCTCGTCCAGGGACTTTGCAAGCTTCACACCGCCACCTTTACCACGACCACCTGCATGGATCTGTGCTTTTACCACCCACCATTCCGTGCCGGTTTGGCTGTTAAGTTTTTTTGCAGCTTCAACTGCTTCATCGGGTGTGTTGGCAATGATGCCCTCTTGAACGGTAACCCCGAAACTTTTCAGGATCTCTTTTCCCTGGTATTCATGTACATTCATATCGGATGTTGCTTTAACTTTGATTAAGCGTGTCCAAATGTAAGTTTTTTGAATGTGTTGACAAAGGG
>JAGQZQ010000018.1 GCA_020435415.1 Flavobacteriales bacterium | reverse complement strand
CAGGTCATCTTCTTCAATACCCAGCTTCCTCGCAATTTTTGAATAGTGCTTTTTGGAGAATTCCTCAAAGTGATCTTTGATGATTGTTTTAGCTCTCTCCTGATCTTCGCTACCGGATTTACGTTCGAGCTGAAGATAAAGGCATTCCTGCAGGTCCCGAGCACCAACTCCTGGTGGATCAAAGTCCTGCAGCACCTCAAGCATTTCCTTCAGTTCATCCTCGGTAGCGAAAATATTTTGTGCGAAGGCAAGATCATCAACGATGGCATTCAAAGGCCTGCGGATATACCCGTCATTATCGATGCTTCCAATAAGGTGAAGGGCAATCTCATAAGCCCGGTCATCCACCATGCGCATGTTCAGTTGGGAAATGAGCAGGTCCTGAAAGCTCATTCCACCGCTGATGGGAATGTCACGTTTCTCGTCATCCGGACCGGAATTCTGTGTGCTTAATTTATAGGAAGGAATGTCATCATCCGACAGGTAGTCCGAAATATCAAAGTCATCGTTGTTGTTTTCGGTATCGATTCCTTCATCGCCCAGTCCGTCTGCTCCTTCGTCGTATTCGTTGGTTTCTCCTTCTTCCGATTCCGCGGCACCCTCTTCCAGGGCTGGGTTTTGTTCAATTTCTTCCTTTATCCGTTGCTCCAGATTGGCACTCGGAATCTGCAAAAGCTTCATCAGCTGTATCTGCTGGGGTGAAAGCTTTTGAAGTAGCTTTTGCTGTAATGACTGCTTTAACATAACCCTTTAATGAAGATGGCGTCGGATCGGGCCCATCAAGGTAATCATTTCGACCATCGGTTGTGTAACTTTTTTACTAACGTAACAAAAGGGGGTTACGGTTTCGTCGCAATTAAAATTCCGCATTTTTAGGAGTGCGTGGGAATGGAATCACGTCGCGGATATTTCCGAGTCCAGTCATGAAAAGCATCAGGCGTTCAAACCCAAGACCAAATCCGCTGTGAGGTGCGGTGCCGAAACGGCGGGTATCCAGGTACCACCAGAGTTCATCTTCAGGCAAACCCAAGGTACGGATACGGCCCAGAAGAGCGTCAAGATTTTCTTCTCGCTGAGATCCCCCTATGATCTCGCCGATGGAAGGGAACAACACATCCATGGCCCGCACGGTTTTACCATCGTCATTCATCTTCATATAGAATGCCTTGATCTCTTTAGGGTAGCCGGTAACGATCACGGGTTTCTTAAAATGCTGTTCAACCAGAAAGCGCTCGTGTTCGGATTGCAGGTCACTTCCCCAGGAAACAGGGAATTCAAATTTCTTACCGGATCCGGTAAGTATATCAACGGCTTCCGTATAGGTAATGCGCTCGAACGGTTGATCGGCGACCATTTTCAGACGCTCAATCAGTTGCTTGTCATATAAATTGTTCAGGAACTCCAGGTCATCCATATAATGCTCCAAGCCGTACCTCACCAAATATTTAAGAAAATCTTCGGCTACATTCATGTTATCTTCGATCTCACAAAAGGCCATTTCGGGCTCGATCATCCAAAACTCTGCGAGGTGTCGCGTTGTGTTCGAGTTTTCCGCCCGGAAAGTAGGACCGAATGTGTAAATATCGCTCAGCGCTAATGCACCCAGTTCTCCTTCCAGTTGTCCGGAGACAGTCAGGTGTGTTTCCTTGCCGAAGAAGTCCTGCGAAAAATCCGCTTCCCCGTTCTCATTTTTGGGCGGATTGGTCGCGTCCATAGTGGTCACCCGGAACATGGCACCGGCACCCTCGGCATCAGAACCTGTGATGATGGGTGTGTGCAGATAATAAAATCCGTGGTCGTTGAAATATTTGTGAATGGCGAATGACATTCCATGCCTTAGTCTGAGTACCGCACCGATCGTATTTGTGCGTGGACGCAGGTGGGCGATCTCTCTCAGAAATTCAAGGGTATGGCCTTTCTTCTGTAATGGATAGGTCTCCGGGTCTGCGGTACCATATACAAACAGGTCCTCAGCCTGTATCTCAAACGATTGACCTTTTCCCTGAGATTCCTCCCAGGTTCCCACAACGGAAATGCATGCACCTGTAGTAATGTCTTTCAATAGTGCTTCCGAAAAGCGTCCCGGGTCCGCAACCACCTGTATGGGGTGCATGGTAGACCCGTCGGAAACCGCAATGAAATTAACCGATTTCCCTTCACGCTTCGTTCGTACCCAACCTTTTATGCATACTTTTTCAGATACCTTGGCTGAACTTAGCAGCTCCTTGATCTTTTTTCTTCCTGGGCTTTGTGTCGTCATGATATCCTGTTTTGGGCCTGCAAAAAAACGATTTTTTACGTGTATTCACAATGCACCAAATTGTTAAGAAAAAAACAACGGAAACATTTTACATGAAATTTGTTTCCTATGTTTTTTTGATGTTACCTTTGCGCCATGGACCAGAAGGATATGATTTTGCAGAAGTCTATGGCGTTGTTCTTCCGTTGTGGCATCAAGAGTGTGACAATGGACGATGTGGCGCGCGAACTGGCCATTTCAAAGAAGACCCTTTATAAGTTCGTGAACGACAAGACCGATCTTGTAAAGCAGGTCATGACGGTAAACCTGGAACAGGACCAATGTGTGTTCGAAGAGCTGTTTACTTCCGGCTTGAATGCCATCGACGAATTATTTGAGGTAACAAAAGTGATCAACGAGAAGCTAACGGATTTTCATCCGTCCATTCACTATGATCTCAATAAATACTATCCGGAAGCCTGGGCCCTGTATACGCAACATAAGCTGGAGTTCATTTATCAATGCATGGTGCGGAACATGGAGAATGGTATCAAGGAAGGATTGTACAGGGATAACCTGAACGTATCAGTTATCGCCCGCATTTACATCACCCGCATGGAGGATATGTTCAATCCTGAAGTGTTTCCGCCGGATCTGTATGAGTTCAACACGGTTTACCTGGAACTGATGCGATACCATATCAGGGGCATCGCCAGCGAAAAAGGAATCAAATATCTCTCAAAGAAAATAGAAACCATGAAAACCAATTTGCTGTGAAACAAAGGATCATGATATGGGGCATCGGATTGCTCCTGTGCTTTGCTGCACCGCTAACAGCACAAGATGCATCCACGGGGTTCACGTTGGAGAAAGCCATTCAATATGGATTGGAGAACAACCGGCAGGTTAAAAATGCTTACCTGGATGTTCAGATCGCCAAAAAGAAAATCTGGGAGACGACCTCAATGGGGCTGCCTCAGATCAGCGGTGAGGTGGGATACCAACATTTTATTGACCTGCCTGTGTCCGTTGCACCGGCCGAAGCTTTCGGAGGTCCTCCCGGTGAGTTTGCGGAGCTGAAGTTCGGAACAAAGAACAATGTGTCTGCCGGGATCACGGTGAGTCAGTTGCTGTTTAGCGGTGAGTATCTCATAGGCTTGCAAGCTGCCAAGACCTATGCCCGCTATTCCGAGGAACAAAAGAAGAAGACCGATATAGATATCCGCGATGCGATCACCACCAGCTATATCCAGGCGTTAATGGCCAAGCGTAACAGGGAAGTTCTGGAAGAAAATCAGCAGCAGATCGCCGGGCTGGTCAAAGAGATCAAAGCCATGCATGAGGCTGGTTTCGTGGATGGATTGGATGTGGATATCCTTGTTCTACAAGAGGCCCAGTTGAATGATGCGGTAGCCAAATCCAAGGCATTTGAAACAACTGCTGCCGATTTGTTGAAGTTGCAAATGGGTTACCCACAAGACCAGTCGATCACATTTGAAGATGAACTGAAAACATTGGCTGAAGCGGCCCTTTCAGCATCCGCATTTCCTGCTTTTGATGTCAATTCACAAATAGATGTGAAACTGGCGATATCAGGTGAAGCATTATCGTTGCTGGAGGTGAAGCGCCAAAAGTCTACACGTTATCCTACGTTGGCCGGTTTTCTGAACCACTCACAGAATGCCTATCGCAACCAGTTTAACTTTTTCAACAATGGGAGCTGGTATCCGACGACCATTGCAGGCCTGACGATACAAATACCAATTTTCGACAGCCGCGGACAGGCATCCAGGATCAAACAGGCCCAGTTCGCGCTGGAGCAGGTGGGAAACACCCGGAAGTTACTTGAAGACAAAGCAAACATGGAATACCAGTCTGCTTTGACCTCATGGAATGCATCGCTTTCAGCATTCAAAACGGCAAAAAACAATCTCCAGCTTGCTGAACGGATCCTGGAAAGAATGACCATCCGCCATAAAGAAGGTCTGGCTACAAGCACGGAGCTCATCCAGACACAAAATCAACTGATCACAACAAAAATAGCTTATTACAACGCTTCGGCTGAATTGCTGCTGGCCAGGGCGCGTATTCAAAAACTCCTGAATCAATGATGTACAAGAAACATTTGCTTTGGCTGCCTGTTGCCGCCCTTATATTCGGTTGCCAGGAACAAGAACCCAATGAGGCTATTCGTAAGCTCAAATCTGAAAGAGATAGCCTGAAAACCGTGTACGGAGAGATTGGGTCAAGACTCACGGAAATCGAATCCGAACTGGTGAAGCTGGATACCGCTCATAAAGTAAAAACCGCGTTGGTGACAACCTATATGGTGGAACCCGATTCGTTTGCCCACTTTTTTGAAGTGCAAGGCGTGGTGGAAGCTGATCAGAGTGTACAGATCACGGCTGAAACGGCTGGTAAGGTGAAGCAGATCCTCGTGAAAGAAGGGGATGCTGTAAGGGCAGGACAAACCCTGATCACGCTGGATAGCGACGTCCTGTATTCCCGCCTCGCAGAAGTGGAGACACAATTGAAACTGGCTCAAACGGTATTTGACAAACAAAAGAATCTCTGGGACCAGGGAATCGGTTCGGAAATTCAGTTTCTTCAGGCAAAGGCCAACAAAGAAGGACTTGAGAAAACCATGAACACTGTACGGGAACAGGTACAAAGTGCCATCGTAAAGGCCCCTTACAACGGTGTGGTTGATGAAGTATTTATCAAATTAGGTGAAATGGCGATGCCGGGTATTCCGCTTGTTCGCGTGGTTAATACCGAAAAGCCTTACCTCGTGGCCGATGTTTCGGAACGGTATGTTCAGGATATCAGGAAAGGGAATCCCGCTGTGGTGAATTTCTCTATGCTGAACGATCAATGGTACGATGCGGAAGTGAGGTCTGTGGGAAAATACATCAACCCCGATAACCGCTCTTTCCGCATTTACCTGTCCATAAATAATGCGAATGTCGAGCTCCGCCCCAACATGCTTTCGGTGGTTAGGGTAAGGGATTTTATGCAGGATACCGCACTGACCGTTCCTTCTTCCAGCATCATGCAGGACGCACAAGGCAAGGACTACATCTATACAGCTGAGAATAAGCAAGCCGTGAAAAAGTTTGTTGAAACCGGCCTTTCATACGATAATAAGACACACATCAAGCAAGGGCTCCGAAAGGGTGAGAACGTGATCGTGGTAGGCGCACGTAACATCAAAGAGGGTGACAAAATTGAAGTGAAGAACTGACATGAGTGATCAAAAAAACACCGGTGTAAAAAGGGAGTTTTTCCTTTCCACCTTATCCGTGAATAACCGGAGTACCGTGATGGTGCTCATGTTTATCATCGTGATACTTGGCATCGTTTCGTATCGGTCCATGCCAAAGGCATCATTCCCTGATATTGTAATGCCTCAGATTTATGTAGGTACTGCCTATCCGGGAAACTCTCCGGCCGATATGGAGAAATTAATATCCAGGCCACTGGAAAAAGAGATCAAATCCATCAGCGATGTGGATAAGATCACCTCTACTTCACTCCAGGGTTATTCTACCATTCTGGTGGAGTTCGACTTCAGTGTGAGTCCCACAGAGGCGCTCCGGAAGGTGAAGGATGCGGTAGACAAAGCCAGGGCTGAGCCAAGCTTCCCGACCGACCTGCCTGCAGAACCGAACATCTTCGAAGTGAATTTCTCGGAATTCCCCATCCTGAATATCAACCTCTCCGGAGATTTCTCATCCGATCAGCTAAAGGAATATGCTGAGTATCTCGAAGACCGGATCGAGGATATCCCGGAAATTTCCAAAGTAGATATTCGTGGGCTGCAGGAGAAAGAGGTAGAGATCAGTGTGGATATGCACCGCATGGAGGCACTGAAGATCAGTTTTAATGATATCTCCGGCGCTGTTGCCAATGAGAACCTCACCATCGCCGGTGGCGATATCAAAGTCGGCGGAATTCGCCGTACCGTCAGAGCGGTCGGTGATTTTGAAAGTATGGAGGAGATCGAGAATATCATTGTGAAGCAGGAGCATGGCAACATTGTTTACCTGAAAGATATCGCAGATGTTCGCTTCCAGTTCGAGGAACGGGAAAGTTATGCCCGCGAGTTCGAGAAACCGGTGGTGATGCTTGATGTGGTGAAACGTGCAGGTCAGAACCTGATATCCGCCATGGAGCATATCCAGGAAGTGCTCGACGAGGCGGAAGAAAATGTTTTACCGGATAATCTTACGGTTTCCCTTACCAATGACCAGTCGCAGATGACCAGGAGTATGGTGGATAACCTTGAGAACTCGATTATATCAGGTGTCATTCTGGTGGTATTGGTCCTTCTGTTCTTTCTGGGAGTGCGCAATGCCTTGTTCGTCGGTATCGCGATACCGCTTTCCATGTTCACGTCATTCATGATCCTGGGTGCCATGGGTGCTACCATCAATATGATGGTGCTGTTTGCGCTCATCCTGGCACTGGGTATGCTGGTGGATAACGGGATCGTGGTTGTGGAGAACATTTACCGTCTGATGAGTGAGGGGATGTCCGCACGGCAAGCGGCCAAGGAAGGAGCGGGTGAGGTGGCCGTGGCCATCATTGCATCCACCGCAACAACATTGGCAGCCTTTTTACCACTCATGTTCTGGCCGGGTATGATGGGTGAGTTCATGGGATTCCTGCCATTGACACTGATTATCGTACTTGGCTCGTCCCTCTTTGTGGGGCTTGTAATCAATCCGGTATTCACGGCAATCTGGATGAAGGTGGAACAGGAGAAGGTAAACCGAAAAGCCATGTTTCGGTATTCCGCCATTGCTTTCGTATTGGCACTCCTTTTTTATGCAGGTGAAATGATTACCATGGGTAGCTTATTGCTGTTTAGCGTGGTGATTTCGTTGGTGAACGGCTTCCTTCTGGTGCCTGGCGCTCATAAGTTTCAGAATGGGGTGATGCCGCGCGTAGAGAATTTTTATGAGCGGTTCCTGACACGTACACTTTCCGGGTACAGACCACTTGCATTCCTGGGTGGAACCATTGTTATGCTCTTCTTGTCCTTTGTTTTGCTGGGGGTATTCCCTCCCAAAACATTGTTCTTTCCTGAGAATATGCCCAAGTATGTGAACATATTTCTGGAAATGCCGATCGGAACGGATATAGAGGAAACCGATAAGGCCACACGCGAGGTGGAGGAAATCGTGATGAATCAGGTGAGAAAGTTCGAGGTAGGTGAGAACAAAAGAAACTTTCTGGTGGAAAGTGTGATTGCCAACGTTGGGGAAGGAACCACTGACCCGAATGAAGGACCTTCCATGAGCAATACACCCCATCGTGCACGTATCACCGTTAACTTTCGTGAATACCAATACCGTGTTGACCCGTCAACCGGAAGCTTTGTGAACACAGGTGTGGTCATGGAAGATATTCGGAATGCGGTAAAAGGCAAAATTCCGGGCGTGAAGATCAGGGTGGAAAAAGACAATGTTGGTCCGCCTGCCGGTGCAGCGATTAATATAGAGGTTGCCGGGGATGATATCGACCAACTGCTGACAGAAGGCGATCGCATCAAAAGCTTTATCGAAAGCAAAAACATTCCAGGTATTGATGAGCTGAAGCTTGATATCGAGTTGGGTAAGCCGGAGTTGATCGTAGACATTGATCGGGCGAAAGCCAGACGCTTATCCCTTTCAACCGGCCAGATCGCGTCCACGATCCGAACTGCTCTTTATGGTAGCGAAGTGTCACAGTTCAAACAAGGTGAGGATGAATATCCCATCCAGATTCGTTTTAATGATCGCTACCGCTATGATGCAGAAGCTCTGATGAACACCCGGATCACATTTCGTGATCAGACGTCAGGTAAGATCAAGCAAGTACCCATCTCAGCCGTGGCAAGCGTTCATAAAAGTTCTACCTATAGCGCTGTTAAACGTAAGAACTCCCGCAGGGTAGTAACGGTGTTCTCTTCGGTAACGGAGAATTATAACCCGACGGAAGTGGTAGGCCAGATCAAGGAAGCGATGAATGACTTCGAACTTCCTGATGGAGTAGAGTATAAATTCACCGGTGAGCAGGAAGAACAGGCCAAGGAAATGGCCTTCCTGGGATCAGCACTGATCATCGCTGTATTCCTGATCTTCCTGATCATTGTGGCGCAGTTCAATTCCGCCACCACCCCTGTACTCATTGTTGCCTCTGTGGTATTCAGCCTTACAGGTGTGTTGCTCGGACTGGTGATCTTCCGGATGGAATTCGTGATCATGATGACCATGATCGGTATCATTTCTCTGGCCGGTGTGGTTGTGAACAATGCCATTGTATTGATAGACTATACCAACCTGTTGCGTGAGCGCAGAAAGGCGGAACTTGGTCTGGGCGAAGATGATCGCCTGCCGTATGATGAATTGGTGAAATGTGTCGTACAAGGTGGAAAAACACGTTTACGTCCGGTATTGCTTACCGCTATCACAACGGTTATGGGATTGTTCCCGTTGGCCACAGGTATGAACATCAACTTCTTCACCCTGTTGTCCGATTTTAACCCCGACATCTATTTCGGTGGAGACAACGTGGTGTTCTGGGGGCCTATGTCATGGGCTGTGATCTTCGGTCTGACCTTTGCCACTTTCCTCACCCTGGTCATCATTCCGGTCATGTATCTGATGAAGGAAAGGCTGAAATACAGATTAAAGAGGTCGTAAGAATTGACAATGATTGGTCAATAGACAATGGTCATTAGAAGGTAGCAGCTAATGACCATTGTCTACTGCCTACCGCCCCCATAATCATCTAAACACCACCAAACCATCATCATAACAAACTTCCGGGATTTCCGTATAGTATGAACATTGTTTGCGGACGGAGCCGTAACCCCCGGTTGAAAAACATTTGCTACTTTTGTTAAACAGCAAAAGCCGAAGGTTATGATCTCCCCCAATATACTAGGTATGATAGGTCCCCAACAGGTTGTCCTGATTCTCGTTATCGTGATCCTCCTGTTCGGTGCCAAACGCATACCCGATCTAATGAAAGGAGTAGGTAAAGGGATCAATGAGTTTAAAAAGGCTACCAAGGATGATGATGGCAAGGAAAAGATCGGTGAATCGAAAGATTCAAAATAATTCCCGCCCGTTGTTAGCCGTTTCCATTTGAAAGACATGATGATTTTGCAAGAACCATATCGCCGGATATTGGCGGGGGTGACGCTGGCACTATGCATTTCAGTCAGCACCTTCGCACAAAACAACGACACAGAACCGGGTTGGGTAGATGATGATAACCCGGTGGCTGCCATGCTTGACAGCCTGATCCTCAAACACTATTTCGAGTGTTCGAATTTTACCACAGATACCAACGAACTCAATGCCTGTTCATTTGCTTCCGACTCTGTGCCGAGGTATGAGCCTGCGGAGTATATGCAGCGCATTGCGTTGATGAATGAACGCAGTCCGATTGAATTTACCTACAACGATGCCGTGCATAAGTTCATTGAACTTTATGTTGTTCGAAAGAGAAACATGTCATCCCGCATCCTTGGTTTAAGTGAACTTTATTTCCCAATGTTCGAAGAGGTAATGGACGCTTACCAGATCCCTCTGGAGATGAAATACCTTGCCATTGTAGAATCCGCTCTGAATCCCAATGCGGTTTCCAGGGCAGGCGCTACCGGCTTGTGGCAATTCATGTACAGCACAGGGAAATTGTACCAGCTTAAGGTTGATTCCTATATGGATCTGCGCAGGGATCCTTACTTGTCTACCATCGCTGCCTGTGAATATTTCGAGCACCTGTATGGTATGTTCCACGACTGGCTGCTTGTGCTGGCTGCATATAATAGTGGACCTGGAACCGTAAGTCGGGCGATCAGAAGGTCCGGTGGCGAGATGGACTACTGGAAACTCAGAACCTATCTACCTAGTGAAACAAGAGGTTATGTGCCTGCTTTTATCGCCGCTGCATATTTTATGAACTATGCCTCCGATCACAACATCTATCCCATACGTCCCAAGCGCATGTTTTATGAGATAGACACAGTGATGGTGCGTCAACCGTTAGAACTTAAGCAGATCGCGCTAACGCTGCACATACCTTTGGAAGATCTTGAATTCCTGAACCCTGTTTATCGCCTGGGAAAAATTCCGGTGGTGAATCAGAAACCCATGAAGTTGACATTGCCGGTTGAAAAGATCGCTGCGTTTATCAATAATGAGCAGGCCATATACGCCTATGCCAATCCACGTGATAGCTTACCGGACGGAACACTGGTTGAGTATGTGACCAAAGAAAAGAAGGTTTACCATACCGTTCGCAGCGGTGAGTATCTGGGTGCCATTGCATCTCAGAATCATTGTTCGGTAGGCCAGATCCAGGCATGGAACAACCTGAAATCCTATATGATCCATCCGGGACAGAAGCTTGTAATTTATCGTGAGGTAACCGAAGCGGTGCCGGTTGTAACGGTTGATCAGGCGGCAGCGGAAGAATCCGAAGAAGATCA
Organism: Flavobacteriales bacterium; assembly: GCA_020435415.1. Classification (NCBI taxonomy): domain Bacteria; kingdom Pseudomonadati; phylum Bacteroidota; class Flavobacteriia; order Flavobacteriales; species Flavobacteriales bacterium. The sequence continues at coordinate 32,032 of JAGQZQ010000018.1, read as the reverse complement.
GCAAAAGGAAGTACAAAAACCTCACGAAGAAAGTCAATACATCATGTACGTGGTGCAGCCCGGCGATACCCTTCATGATATTGCAAATAAATATGCCGGGATCTCCGTTTCACATCTGAGGGAGTTGAACGGTCTGAATGATTCACAGGAACCGCCTCCCGGAACCAAATTAAAAGTGAGTGTTAAAGGCTAGTACCATACGTAAGTACGCATTTCACCGGTTCAGCCTGGCCATTCAAATTCTGGCCGTAATACTTCTCCTTCACCAGGGTTGCCAAAGAGAAGAAGGCGCCCTGCTTCCACCATATACGGGCAGGCCGGGCGAGCTACTCGCCGTGATTTCCAATGAACTGTTTATGGGTTCATCCGGTGAACAACTCAAAGAGATTTTCAAAAGGCCCATGGAAGGTCTTCCACAACCGGAACCGGAGTTTTCCCTGAATACCCTTCCACCGGAGAGTTTTAAGAGTACCATTCGAAATACCCTGAATATCCTGGTCGTGCAGTTGGATACCGCTCAAAAACCGGGTATCTATTTTAAGAAATCCGTATGGGCCAAGGATCAGGTGGTGGCATCCGTTGTGGGACGCAATGATAAAGAAACAGCAGCATTGCTGGCGGATCATGCGAACGAGTTACGGTATTTCTTCCAGAAGAACGATCGTGAACGGTTGGTGAACAGTCTGGATCTGAATGGCAAATTGATTCGCTGGTTGAAAAGTGAACACGGCATTTTCATGAAAGTTCCATTCGATTATTACCTGGCCGTGGATACCCCTGGTTTTATATGGATGAGGAGGGAAACACGTGAGACGTCTTCCGGACTTGTTATCATGACCAGACCATATGCAGATACGTCAGATTTTTCTGTCGAATCAACACGGGCAGCGCTAAACAAGATGTTGCAAAAGTACATTCCTGGTCCGGCCGAAGGCTCTTACATGAAGCTGGTGGAAGACTATCCCATCGAAGGTGTACGCATACATGCTGACTCTCTTTACTCTACGGAATTGCGGGGTTTGTGGGAACTGGAAAATGATTACATGGGTGGCCCGTTTGTTTGTCAAACCAGACTATATCCGGATGGCGACAGGCTCGTTACGGTGATGGGTTTCGTATATGCACCCAAGTTCAAAAAGCGGGATTATATCATCAACCTGGAATCCATTCTTCAGTCATTCTCATTTCAGGAAAGTGCCGGGGAAGAATAATTTCATGAATGCTTTTACGGCACCCTAAGTCAGAATACTTTCAAGCACATCCAGAGATTTGACCGGCCCCATACCCGGACTATGAATCTGAAGATAACGGATCATGGCCCTTACCAGTTGTTGGCGGTCCGAACGTTTCATGGTTTCCTGCTCCCCATCTTTTGAGGTCAGCATTCTATTCAGAATATCACTATGGGCAATATCCAGGCAAACCTCATCATTGATATATCGACCGTCGAATGTTCCTTCATTCAGATTAAAATACCGGTCTTCTTCTCTCAGTCGTGCATGTGGCCGAATCCCCAATTGTGCAACAAGCCCCAGGATAAAACGGATAGCAAAATCAGGGGACGGGGTTGTGCATTGCTCCAGGTTGTCTGAACAGGACACCAGATATTCAAATAATGTTTGTGATTGCCCCTCGTTTCGGGTGCTCTTTTGTGTGAGCTCTGCCATGAATAAGGCCAGAAATACCTTGGCAGGATGTGAATGCATGCTGTGATGAGGATCCTGAATGCGTAAATCCTTTATGCGATGCATGTCGTGTTTTTCTTTGTAGTCTATCTGCACATCTACCACTGCAAGGGGCTGAAAGGCGAGTCGGTTGGTTTTGCCTTTTTTGCCACCAGCCGAAGTGATGAGGGTAAGGGCACCTCTTGCTTCTGAAAACACCTTGATGATGAGTTGATGATCTTTGTACCGTATGGCTTGCAGGACAAGTGCTCGGGTGGACAACAACATGGCGCTAAATTCCCCGGATCACCAGAATTTTGGTCACCATTGTTTCACTGCCATCTTCATTTGTACAGAAAACAAGGTAGATACCGGTGGCTGCCTTAACACCATCAAAATTACGCCCGTTCCATATGGCCTGTCCACCCAACGCGGTAGTTTCGTAAACCACGGATCCACTCGCCGTGGTAATCTTTACGTTGGCATCTTCCACCAACCCACGGATGGCAATCGGACCTTCATAGTTTTCTTTTACCGGATTGGGGTATACAAGTACTTCTTCGAATGTTTCACCCCCCTCTGTTGCGGAAGCTTTGTATGAAATGAGTCCCTGATCCGTGGCAAAAAACACTTCTCCATTGTCGGGGTTGATGGTGATGTTATTGATCTTATTTGAAATAAGCGGACTGTTATCCGAAGTGAAATGAGCCAGCTCTTCCGTGCCATCTTCCGACAACAGGAAAACGCCGCTGAGTTCGGTTCCCAGCCATTTGCGGTTGGCACCGTCTATGGCGATGGATGTGATGGCCGTTCCATCCAGCAGGTATTCTGTAAAGCCGTCGCGTTCCACAAGGACCCTTTGTGCGTCTGCGGCATCCCCACCCGACATCACAAATTCGGGGGTATAATAAATGACTGGTCCTACCCTGGTGCCGACCCATATCTCCCCATCCCTGTCTTCAGCAATGGATAGCACCTCGTCTGATGGCAGGTTTCCACTGCCAACACCGGTACGTAGCATGATCTTTTTATCGTCTGAAGTATTATCAATAGTGCCATTGCTATCAAAGACCACGATGCCTTTTGTAGGCCCTCTTGGTATAATAACCCATTGCTGTCCGCTTTGACTGCTCAACACTTCAGAGACGTTATGGCTCGTGGTGACATAAGGTGACAGCGAGAAAGATTTCCATGTGCCGTTGTTGCGTTTCACAACCAGCGGGTTTAATACCGAAGTATTGGTGATCCAGAGATTCCCCTGCTCATCGAAATCCAAACCGCCTACTCCTATCCAATAGAAGTTGGGCAGATCAATCCGTTGTAATGCACTGTTCTGATCGGTGTGATAGGTAACGAGGCTGCCATTTCTGAATTCTGCCAGGCCGCGTGCCCAGGAGCCCACAAAAATGTGCCCGGCATCAACAGGATCTGTAATGATCTTGATGGGATCAAACAGCGTATCCAAACCGGAGGTGTTGCCCTTGTTGATGTTTACCCAGCTCTGGTTGTCAAATTTAAAAATGCCCTCCGTACGCCAAAGATTTCCAAAGGATTCGCTGACACCCCCTGAAGCCACCCAAAGGATATCGTCGCGAATATCCATATCTGCAACATTGTTGCTGATCGGTCCATTCGGTGCAATGATCTGCCAGAGGGAAGGATTGGAATATCGTATCAGGCCGTTCCTGCTATCCGCGATCCATACCAGACCCGGGCTCTCCGGTATGGCATGCATAGGAGAAGCATCACCTGACCAACCGAACATTTGTTCCTGCCTGACCAGGGATGTGTCATAAGACTCCACGCTGAAGTAGTTCGTAAGATATAGCAAACCGTCATGGACTTCAAGACCATGATTGGTCCAGGAAACGGCCGGATTAAAGTAGGTCCATCCCATTCCATCATTGACCAACAAGGTGTCGGTGTTGTATTGAGCACCGTTCTTATTTACGATAAGTTTACCGTTGAAACTGGCGATCATGTTGTAGTTGGCGGCAGGTTGGGATATGTCTTCATACCTGCTCCAAACAGCAAAGTTCACCAGGTTCGGGTCATTGGCTTTTGCCTTGTATACCCCTTTTTCCGTAGCCGCGTATAGCCAGGTACCATCATAGGTGAGTGCATTTACCGCGAGTTGACTGCCACCCGGTCCGATCACGTATGTTTCCTTGACTTCTTTTTTAGTGATATCCAGAACCACTATCCCAAAGCCACAGGACAGGTAGGCATACGGTCCGATGAAAAGTACACTTTTGATGGACTTGTCGCCCAGGATGGACTTTCGTTTGATATCACTGATGTTATATATCTTATTGTTTTCAATGATATCAATGTTTGCATTGTTGTAGGCGATGATCAGGAGGTTGTAGTCATCGCTCCATTCAATGGTACTCACCCCGAAATCGGAAAGTCCGTTCACGCTGGAAAGGCGTTGTATGGACTGATCAGTAAACGAATATTCGAAGAGGCCAAAGTTGGTTGCGCAGTAAATGCGATCGTCGGCCCGTGCAATCCTTTTTACATTCTGATAAGGCAGGTGATCACGCCACTGGCCGATGGCGATCTCCTGACCTGCCGTATGAAACAGCAAGCCAAGCCACAAACCTGCGGTGAGTGTAAAGCGCGACCTCTTTCTTTCTATCTGCATGGTTGGTTGATGAATCTACAGGAATAGCGTATAGCTCTCATAACTTTAACCGGTCCGTAATATTGTAATCTGCAGACCGGTCAACGGGTATTACGGACACATTCTTGCGACGTCCTTTGCTTTCCCTTGTTCATTCATGAAGATCACCAGCCAGCAACCCATGTATTGGTCTTCGCCGGTATAGTGTTTATCATAACGGTACTGAAAGCGGTCTTCGGGACCTTCTTGCGGACCCAGAAAGGCTTCGATCTCATCGGCACTTAATCCCAGGATCAATGACGAATCTGCATCCAGAAATTCTGCCATTGCATTTCGGGCCGTGCCGTTTTCGCGAACGGAATCCGCCTTCCACCCGGAAGCTGCCTTCATTGCCTCTTCATTCCAATGGATGGATTGGTCGGACCGTTTTTCCCAACGGAGTGTTGTCGCACCCAGTTGTGCTTCCCTGCTCATGATCACTTTTGTGTCTAGTTGTTCCTTTTTGGTTGCATGATCTTCTTTCGTTACTTCTTCACCAGGTTTGTCCTGGTTGCAAGCCGACTGACGCAGAAGTACGGTCAGGGTCAGCAATGTCATCGTCATCAGTTTCATAGGCACGTTGCTGTGTGAGTTCTCAAACCTAATGGATTTACATCAATAATAAAACCTTTATGAATCCGCCTTTTGTGCGGAATTCTTTTCAAGGTCAAGCAAGAAGGCATAAATAAGTGCCGTCTCATGGTATCTTTTGTATCGTCCGGAAGCGCCGCCATGACCGCTCTCCATGTTGGTATCAAGTAACAACAGGTTGTGATCCGTTTTCATTGCCCGGAGTTTTGCCACCCACTTTGCGGGTTCCCAGTATTGCACCTGGCTGTCGAACAGTCCGGTTGTCACCAATATGTTCGGATAGTCCATGGCTTTTACGTTGTCGTAGGGAGAATAGGAAAGCATATAGTCATAGCTGTCTTTATTCTTAGGGTTTCCCCACTCATCAAATTCATTCGTGGTTAAGGGGATGGATTCGTCCAGCATGGTGGAGACTACATCAACAAAAGGCACCATGGCTACCACACCGTGAAATGTTTCAGGGGCCATGTTCACAATGGCTCCCATTAGCAAACCGCCCGCACTTCCGCCCATGGCATATAAATGGCCTGGTGAAGTATAGCCTTCACGGCTCAGATATTTGGCGCAATCGATAAAGTCGGTAAAAGTATTTTTCTTCTGAAACATCTTTCCGTTCTCGTACCAGGAGCGTCCCATTTCCTGTCCACCCCTGATATGGGCGATGGCATATACAAACCCTCTGTTCAGTAAACTCAGGCGATCTGGAGAAAATCCCGGATCGATTGAATGCCCATAGGAGCCGTATGCATAAAGCAACAACGGTGTATCTTTTCCGATCGGTGTATCTTTTTTGTATACCAGGGAAATCGGGATAGATGTTCCATCGGCGGCGGTTGCCATCAAACGTTTTGAAACATACATGTCCGGATCATGCCCGCCCACAACTTCCTGTTGTTTTCTAAGTACCCGTTCTTTTGTGATCATATCATAGTCGTACACGGTGGCCGGTGTTGTCAGAGACGCATAGGTAAATCTCAGATTTTTCGAATGGTATTCATAATTCGCATTGGAGTATACCACGTAGACATCCTCGTCAAAGGAGATGGTATGTTCTTCATGCAGACTGAGGTTCATGATGCGCAGATGTGTCAATGCATGTGAACGCTCGCTTAATACCAGGTGGTTTTCAAAAACATCGATATGCTGGACCAGTACGTCTGGTCGGTGTGCTACAATTTCTTTCCAATTTGCGATTGATGTTTTATGGGTCGGACATTCCATCACACGGAAGTTCAATGCATCCAGGTTGGTCAGCACAAAGAACCGATCACCCGCATGTTCGATGTCATATTTCAACCCGGCCTTGATCTCCGTGAATGATCGGAATTCTTCATCAGGATGTGAAGCGTCAAGAATCAGGTGATGGTCTGTGGTGGTGCTGGATGCTTCGATGAAGATGTAGGCTCCGGACTTGCTTTGACGAACATCGATGTAATAAGAGGGATCCTTCTCATGGTATCTGAGGCGATCTTCTTTCTCGCCGAGAAAGTGACTCCAGATTTTTTCCGACAGAAGTGATACAGGGTTCTTGGTGGTATAGAAATAGGTTTTGTTGTCGCTCGCCCAGGCACCCCCACCTGTTGTGTTTTCTACCCGATCCGGCAACCACTGACCGGTGGTCAGATCCAGAAACCTTAGGGTATAAATGCGGCGACTGAGTGTATCCTCACCGAAAGCCAGGATGCGATTATCCGGACTCACTTCCAGCCCTACGGCTGCATAATATGCATGACCTTCGGCCATTTGGTTTACATCCAGCATAACCTCTTCCTTTGCCTCCAGATTCTCCTTCTTTCGGCAATAGATAGGGTATTCGCCACCTTCCCGGTAACGGGCATAATAGTAATAGCCGTTGTGCAGGTAGGGAACCGACTCGTCGTCTTTTTTCAGGCGTGCCACCATTTCATCGTAGAGCGTGTCCTGCAATGATTCGGTATGTTTGAGTACGCTCCGGGTAAAGGCATTTTCATTGTTCAGGTATTCCAATACCTCCTGCGTTTGTTCATCCGGATTGGCAGCCGTCTTTTGTTCATCAGTTAGTCGCATCCAGAAATACGGATCAATGCGTTGGTGACCGTGACTGGTAAGCACACAGTCTTTTTTAGCTGCAATGGGGGGTGCGAGTAATTCCTGGTTCATGGCGGTTTGGTGTTCGGACCCCGTTTCACAAGCCATCTGTGAAAGTGCGATGCACAATGGCAGCAGAAATCTGATGGTCTTGGACATATGGGGTTCCGGCAATTTATTTTTTGAATATATGGAAAAAATGATTGTAAGCAGATCACTCCGGATGCAAGGTACGAAACACCAGGCTGGCTTTTGCGGGTCCGATGACCGCAGTGATTTCATCCATCGATGCTTTTTTTATTTGATGTACCGATTTGAACGACTTCAGAAGGGTGGTGCGGGTCTTGGGTCCGATGCCCTGAATGGCATCCAGTTCGGAAGTGAGTGAGTTTTTTACCCGCTTTTTGCGGTGATGGGTGATGCCGAAACGGTGGGCTTCATTTCTCATGTGCTGGATGAGCCGCAGGCTTTCGGACTTCTTATCCAGGTAAAGCGGCACAGGGTCGCCGGGAAAGTATATTTCTTCCAGCCTCTTGGCGATACCAATCACCGCCATCTTGCCTTTCAATCCCAGTTGGGTGAGTGCTTTCAGGGCAGCATTCAACTGACCCTTTCCTCCGTCCACAACGATCAGTTGGGGCAATGGTTGCTGTTCTCTGATCAGGCGACCATATCGGCGTGTGATGATCTCTTCCATTGATGCGAAGTCGTCCGGGCCTTCCACGGTGCGGATGTTGAAATGACGGTAGTCTTTCTTGGCGGGCAGGGCTGATCGGAATACCACCATGGCAGCGACCGGATCGGATCCCTGAATGTTGGAGTTATCAAAGCATTCGATGTGTACCGGCAGTTCTTTCATCCGTAAGTCTTTCTGCAAACGCGTCAGTATTCGTTCCGCCCGGTCGTCTGATTTTGATGTTCGTGTTTCTTTTTGCCGGTGCTTTTCAAGCATGTAATAACGAACATTGCGATCGGCGAGGTCCAGCAGTTTTTTTCTGTCTCCACGCTCCGGAACGGTCACGGAAAACTGGCCGTCAGATTCGATCTTCAGGGGAACGATCACTTCCCTTGCACTGCTTTTAAGACGATTTCTCAGGTCGGTAATGGCGAAGGACAACATCTCTTCCGGTGATTCATCCAGTTGCTTTTTCAGCTCTATGGTATGGGTTTGTACTATGGCGCCCTGAACCACCCTCAGGTAATTTACGAAGCTGTGGTTGTCATCCGTTTGAATGGCGAAGACATCCACATGCGATATGCGCGGATTAACGACAGTTGACTTGGCCTGGAACGCCTCCAGTCGCTGGAGTTTTTGTTTGATCAGCTCCGCTTTTTCAAAAGCATGTTTTGCAGAAAAAGCCTGCATCTGTGCTTTGAGGTGGTGAATGACCTCACTCACATTGCCCTTCAGGATCTGGCGGATCTGGTTAATGCTTTCGTTGTATTCCTGTTCATTTTGAAACCCTTCGCATGGCCCCAGGCAATTGCCGATCTGATACTCCAGGCACACCCTGAACTTTTTGGCCGCAATGTTTTCCCCGGATAGATGAAAATTGCAGTTTCTGATAGGGTAGAGCTTGGATGCCAGGTCCAGCACGGTATTCATCACCTTCACATTGGCATAGGGTCCGTGGTATTCCGATCCGTCACTGACCGGATTACGCATACCGAATACCCTGGGAAATCGTTCATTCTTAATACAAATCCACGGGAATGATTTGTCGTCGCGAAGCTGGATGTTATAACGGGGTTGATATTTCTTAATGAGGGAATTCTCCAGCAAAAAAGCATCGAACTCTGTTTCCACCACCATGAATTTCAGGTCGGTGATCTTGCTAACCATCACTGCTGTCTTCCGGTTGTCGAATGATTTTGTAAAGTAAGACTGTACCCGCTTTTTCAGATTTCGGGCTTTTCCGATGTATATGATGTTCCCTTCCGTGTCAAGAAACTGGTAGATCCCCGGATTTGCAGGTAGTTCGGTGATCTTTTGTTTGAGTTGGTCTGTGGTTTTACCCATGTGTAAAATTAACAAAAACCAAAGTTAAGTGAAGCCTCGTTTGTTGAAAACCCTCATTGATTCCCATTTCGGGAATACATGTCCCGATTATAACAAAAAAGCAGGTATTAATACCTAGGCTAAAATTTATAAGTAATTGATTATAAAGTATTTATTTTATTGAGGTTGTTTTGGCCCCGGCTTTGCCCGTTTTGGTGGGGATTAAAGTACCTGAAAGCCTGATGGTGAGGCAAATCTATCCGAATTTTTAGTAGACAATAATAATCACTTTGTCGGATGGTAGCTACACCTGAGCTTTTTTAACGGATTTAAGTGAAACTACTTATGAAACCAACGGTATAACACAGCATACGAAGGTGAAAAATATTATGCGTCCGAAATTCTATATTCTCATCATATGTGGGGTATTGGCATCAGCCAGTGCATGGGCACAACCTACGATCACAAAGGGTGCAGCCACCTTCACAGAAGGTTGCGCTGCCTGGAAGGATCTGGGTGATATCAACGTGGATGAAAATGCCAATGGTGATTTTGCTGCCAGCCAAACCAACAAAACATATGTACTGCAGGCACCTGCCGGTTTTGAATTCAATACCACAGGTGCAAGTGTGTCTAAGCAGAATGGACGGGATATTACCAGCGTTGCTATTGGAGTAACTTCATCTACGGTCACAGTAACCATAACGACCGACGGAACTGCCAATAAAGATGACAACTTCACCATTTCTGGTTTACAAATGAAGATAACGACGGCTACAGTAGCCGGAGGCCCCAAAACAGTAACCTTCGATGCCGGTACTAGCACGGGTTCCTGGAATGTGGCCGATGGAACCAACCATGCCGACCTGACGGTTATTGCAGGCGGTGGTACAATAGAATCCAATGGTACCGGAGGTGGTGACTGGTCCGTAGGTGCTACCTGGAATGGTGCCGTTGTGCCAACAGCGTGTGACAATGTCATCATCAAAGCAGGCGATGCCGTAACCGTTAACAATGATTATTCATGCAGCGATCTGGAGATAGAGAATACAGCGACCCTTTCCCATGATAACAACGACCAGATTGATGTTTATGGCGATTATACCAATGACGGTACGCATGATGGCGGTAACGCAAATAGTTACGTATATCTTCAGACCGCTGGTGCAACAATCTCCGGAAACGGGTCCTTTGCGGTGAGTGCCGGGATGTATGTGATGTATGATATGAGTATTGATGCGACCGCCAGCCTTTCATTCACCAAACCCATTGATATTGCTGCAAGCAAGACGCTTACCAACAATGGAACGCTCAATACCACAGCCAATCTTAAGGGTACGGGAACATTTGTTAACACGGCCACCGGAACGCTGAATACCGGCGGAAACATCCTCGCTACATTGACGGCTACGGCTTCCGGAAACCTGGTCAACTGGAATGGTACGGCTGCACAGAATATACAATCGACCACCTACTATGATGTTACCTTTGGTGGTTCTTCCAATAAAACACTGCAAGGCAACATTACGGTTAATCGTAACCTTACACTTAATGCAGGTCCTACCCTTGCAACATCTACCTTCAATATTTCCGTGGCTGGAAATTGGACGAACAACGGAGGGGTCTTCAACCATAACAATACATGTACCGTTACTCTGAATGGTACCGCGGATCAGAACATTAAGTCGTCGGGTGAGGATTTCTACGCGCTGACATTGAATAACACTGGTGCAGGGGGATCTGATGACTATATTTTAACGGATGCTTTAGCCGTTACTAGTAATCTAACGATTTCTGATGGTGATCTCAATGCCAATGGTGCCAATATTACGGTAGGAGGTAATTGGAACAATACCGGAGGCACATTTACACACGGAGGTGCGAACTCTGTTACTTTTAATGGCACCGCTGCAGACCAGACCATTACAAGTAATGGTTCCCCGTTTTATAACCTCGTTATTAACAATACGGCAGCAGCGGGAAATGATGATATTCTAATGGCAGATGCGTTGACGGTGAATAATACCCTTACAATAACAGATGGAGACTTGAATGCCAATGCCTTTAACATCATACTTGGAGGAAACTGGACCAATACAGGAGGTTCTTTTACCCATGGTGGAGGTGGTTCTGTTTGGTTCTCAGGCACAACTGCAGACCAGGGAATTACCAGTAACGGATCCCATTTCTGGACCCTGCAGTTAAATAATACCGGTGCCTCCGGTAATGATGACTATAATCTTGGTGATGATCTGTTTGTTGACGGTACAATTAATCTTTTTGATGGCGATCTTAATGCGTCTGGACGCAATATAGAAGTGGGTGGAAACTGGAGGCTCACCGCTGGTACCTTTACCCATGGAGGTAGTGGTACCGTAACACTGAATGGCGGTGCAGCGCAGTTGATCACACCGGTTTCTTCTCCCTTTTACAATCTGACGATTGCCAATACTTCCGGTGATGTGACCACCGCCGGAGATATCAGCGTGGATGGCTCTTTGGCCTTCTCCAACGGGAAACTGGACCTCGGTGCATATGATCTGACTGTCACAAGCGGAAATGCAATCACCGGTTTTAGCGCATCCACCTACGTTGTGACCAGTGGTGTAGGAACGCTGAATATCGCTGCGGTGACCGCTTCAAGAACATTCCCGGTCGGAACCAGTACCACAAGCTATACACCTCTGACCATTGACAACTCTGCCGGTGCTTCCGGTCAGTTCGATGTACGCGTTTGTAACAACGTTTATGATGACGGTACCTGTGGAGGTACACAGGTGGGTGTACAGGTATCCAATAAGACGTGGCAGGTGTCTACCAATTCAGGTTCTCCGATCGCTGATATCACAGCGCAATGGAATGCGGCTGATGAAACCGGTGACTTTGATCGCGCCAATTCATACATCAGTATTTACACTGGTGGAGCCTGGGATCAGCAAGGTGCTACCGCTGCCGCAGGTGGTTCCAATCCATATACGGTTACGGCTTCTGCAGTGACCAACATCGGTCCGATGGCCGTAGGTGGTGGACTGAGTTCTCCGTTGCCCATTGAATTGTTGTCCTTTGATGCAACACCTGAAAAAGGTGGTGTGGATCTGACATGGGTCACAGCCAGCGAACAAAACAACGATTACTTTACTGTGGAGAAATCCCTGGATGGAATTATCTATCAGGAAGTGTTAAGGAAACAGGGTGCCGGAAACAGCATCACCACTCAATACTATGCCGGTACGGATGAGATGCCCTACACAGGGATGTCTTACTACCGACTGAAGCAAACCGACTACAATGGTGATGTGACCTATTCTTCACCGGTGGCGGTTTATATTGCACCCTTGTCGGAGGCCAATGCATCGAGCAAGCCTTCGCTGGGACTGTTCCCTAATCCTACAAGCAACGATGAAGTGAACGTGAGACTGACACAGTTCAATGAAAATGAAGAAGTGCTTGTTGTGGTGATGGATAACAATGGAAAAGAGTATTATTCAAAAGTCATACTCACCAATTCCAATGGAGAAGCGGTAAGTGTCATAGACCCGTATCAACGTCTTTCTCCCGGACTTTATATGGTCATTGGAAGCAGTAATCAGTCCATTGCCAGTGAAATGCTGATCATAACACGATGAAGAAACAGGAATCAAACACCCCGCAAACATTTACCGTACACCTGGCCAGATATACCCTGGCGTTATCCGTCGGACTGGCCATTTGCCTGTTCCTGTTCAGCATTACCATGCTCATCATCGGATAGATTTAAAACCGGACGATCACCAACTCCTTGTTTTTTTCAGGTATTCCGTTGTTGTGCATCCATTGCAAACATACAATGTAAATGCCCGCATCAACCGGTACTCCCTCTTCATTGGTACCATCCCAGGATAAGGCTCCGGATCTCCCGAGTAATGATTCCGACAACAGGAAACGGATCAGCCGGCCGGCCGCATCATAAATCCGTATTATTCCGAGGCATCCCGGTTCAGGCATCTCATACCGGATCAATGCAGTGTTGTTTTTGCCGTCATTTCCCGGGCTGAATACATGAGGTTGAATGCTCAATATGGCGGTTTTCTTTGTTGAGGGATCGGATTGGGAATTCATAAACCCAGGGGTGGCATATCCGGATGCAGAGGATGCCGAATGCCAGTTTGATGGATCGTCGGAAGGCCCGTCAGGTCGTATGCGTTCGAGAGACACACCTTCCACATTGTTCAGCGTGGGGAAATGCATTTCCTCATTGTATTTCATACGATCAATGATGAAGGTGTCCATCGTTGTCAGGACCACCGTTCCCTGGTCGTTATAGTACGGAGGTAGCATTGTTAGTTGCACGCCCTGGTCCCAGATCATATTCGGATGATCACGTTTGAGACGTTCTTTGTCGGTTGTAAAATAGACATACTCGCCCGGGAAAAGCCAATCCTGATTTGTTGTCAACCGGGTAGGATGTTGAAGATTTCCGTTTTCGTCTTCATTCCAAAGTAAAAGACCGGACAAGTCAACCAGGTGAGAACACCTGTTAACGATCTCTACGAAGTCTACCCCGTCCCCTTTGGGATTGAACAGGACCTCATTGATCACCACCTCGTGAGGCGAAGTATGATAATATGAAAACAGGTGCGTGGTGTGCGCCACGGGCCATCCGGAGAGGTCTTTGACGCCGCGAATATCGAGGCCGTAAATGATGCCCTCCTCAAAAGGGGTGGCAAATTGCAGAACCACTTCGTTGATTTTGTCTTGTTTCCGCGAAGCGGATGAAGGATGTCCGATTCCCCTGGTTGAACTGTAGTTCCCGATTTGACCTGCAGCAAGGAATTGTACCGGTTCAGAGAAATCGAGATGGAGGGTTGAAGGTGGAAGCACGCGGATGTTTTCCAGGACCGGTGGTTGTGTATCGATGCGCCATGGACCGGCGTAAAGGTCCGACATCCAAAAAGACGCGGCGTTGGATTTCGTATACCGGCACCATATGCCCAGGTATTCCGGCATGAATGTCAGTGGATAGAATGCCGATCCTTCCAGGTACAGGTCATCTGCTCCCAGACTGTCCAGGAAGATTTCCCATAGCCCCTGATGGTACCGTATTTTGAGTGAGAGGTCATTCCGGTTTTTGTTGATGTGGTATAGTCCTCTGAAGAAGGAAGTCTCCTGGTTTTGATCCCGGTAAAGCAGTTCGATAGCATCTTCACTGCCTGTTTCTCCGATTTGGGTATATACTGAAGGGCCGTTTTTTAGTCCCCCGGAACCTGATGCGAGATAAAAACGCCATTGGTTGTTGTTGCTTGGAGAGAATCCCAGGGACAATCGGATATACCATTCCAGGCTGTCATAATTGGCCATTAACGTTTGAATGCCAGCCGAGTCTGAAGCCGTTTTGCCATGGAGGTGTAATACCCCGTTTTCCGCTTTGAACATGGCTGTATCTCCTGTCCATGGCGGGTTGTGGGAGAGGTTCCCATCTTTGAACGGATCGGTTGTCTGAGAATAGACGTGTTGGGTAATCAGTGGTAAAATGGCGAGGGCAAGCCGAAGGAAACGGACCATCAGTCTTCCTAAAATTTAATAATAAAAGCCCTCAATGCTAAGAGAATCGGGGGCAAATTAGTATTTTTACAGGCCCAAATTTGAGGGGTGTAAGTTTTAACAACACATTATCCAAACTAAAAACAAGAAAGCATGAAAGTTGCCGTCGTAGGCGCCACCGGAATGGTGGGCCAGGTAATGCTGAAGGTGCTGGCCGAGCACGATTTACCTATCACTGAACTCATCCCTGTTGCCAGCGAAAAATCCGTAGGTAAGGAAATTATGTTCAAGGGTAAACCGTATAAGGTGGTGGACATGGCGATGGCTGTTGACATGGTGCCGGATATTGCGTTGTTCTCTGCAGGTGGTGGTACCTCTCTTGAATGGGCGCCGAAATTTGCGGCGGTAGGAACCACCGTGATCGATAATTCATCGGCATGGCGTATGGACCCTGACAAGAAACTGGTAGTTCCGGAGATCAATGCCGATGCGTTGACCCAAAAGGATAAGATTATTGCCAATCCCAACTGCTCAACCATCCAGATGGTGGTGGCGCTTGCCCCGCTACATAAGGAATACGGTATCAAGCGTCTGGTTATTTCCACTTATCAATCCGTTACCGGTACCGGTGTGAAAGCCGCCCGGCAAATGGAAGACGAGCGGAACGGTGTCGAAGGCGAGAAAGCTTATCCACACCCCATTGATCGGAATTGCCTGCCACAATGTGATGTGTTTACGGAGAACGGGTATACCAAAGAGGAAATGAAACTTGTGAATGAGACCCGGAAGATTCTCAGGGATCCGAATATTGGGGTTACGGCAACTGCTGTGCGTGTTCCGGTGATCGGAGGACATTCTGAATCCGTGAATGTTGAGTTCAAAAAGGATTTTGACCTGGATCGGGTTCGTGAGCTTCTTGGAAACAGCGAAGGGGTGGTTTTGCAGGATGATCCTCAAAACGGAGTGTATCCTATGCCGTTGAATGCACAGCATAAAGATGAAGTCTTTGTTGGCCGGTTACGCCGCGATGAATCACAGCCTAACACACTCAATATGTGGATTGTATCTGATAATCTGCGAAAAGGTGCTGCTACGAATGCCGTGCAGATCGCCCAGTACCTTACAAAAAAGGGTTGGGTGAATGCTTCAGTAGAGGCTTGATAATTAGATACTTGTAAATAGCAACGAGCCTCCCTGGGTATCCGGGAAGGCTCGTTCTGTTTTGTTCCGGGGTAACCTTACGATGGAATGAACGTATCCGTTATCAATCCACTGAGTACTAACCAAAAATGGAGGACCATATCATGGCAGAAGGATATTGTGTAAAATGTAAGGCGAAGCGGGAGATGAAAGATGCCAAGGAGGTAGTTATGAAGAACGGACGTAAGGCATTGAAGGGAACCTGTCCCACATGTGGAACAGGCATGTTTAAGATTCTGGGCAAAGCTTAGCGTATGATGGTAATACCTGTGTTTGCCAAAAAAGGCCGGGAATCTCCCGGCCTTTTTTTATTCAGAAATAACTGTATTCGGTGGTGTGATCCGGTTCCCGCTGTTTTTTTAATATGATCTTTTCTAATAAGCCGGTCGGGTAATAGGTGAATGCTTCATCTTCGAGAATTTTCCCATCAGCGTCATACACAAATCGATTCTTTAGTTTTTCCCCATCATAACGAAACAACTCATAACCTGTAAATATATTCTGGGCATCATAACAATCTATCCGCACCTGGTCAGGGAAGTAGCTCTTTCTCCATATCCCAAGAAAGGTGTCATCACCGGAATCATATCTGAGCCACTTGTAAAGGCTGTCATTGCTGTCATAGTGTAAAATATCATAATACATGGTTTCACCGGCATTGATATCCCATTCAATCCGTTCAATCCGTCCCTGGGCGTCATAATTGAATTCCTTGAAAAGAGATGTCCCCCCTTTCTGTTCCCAGAACCGGATGAGGCGGTGAAGGCTGTCTTCTTCCCATTGCCTGAAAACCATCCTGGCCTGGGAAGACTCTTGAAACGTGGATTCCGTTCGCAGATAACCGGAAGCATCACCGCGGAAAAGACTGTAGCTGTATGGTTGTTCCTTATCAGTATAGAATGTCTTTTTCAAAACCATATCCTGGTCCCATTCCCATTGGATCATCCCCACATATGTGTCCGATTGATAATGAAACTCTTTGCAGATTTTTCCCTGGAATGCCCCGGTCAAAGGACATGGAGGAACGGCATCCCGTTTGCAGGATACCATCAACACCGTGGCTGACAACAACAATACGACCCCAGACAATTTACCCATCGGTTCTCCTGAAACCACTAAATTTACGTTATTATGAGCAATCTTAAAACCTTTGTGGCCATGTTTTCCATGGCGCTCCTCCTTTCAGTTGCGGCCTTTACGCAACAATCGGATATCCCCAGCTTGAATTTTGAACACGCGGAACACTTCTGGAAAGATGCGGGTGATACCACGGTCGTTGTGAATTTCTGGGCCACCTGGTGTGCTCCTTGTGTGAAGGAATTGCCAGCCTTCGAAAAGTTGAATACCACCTATGCCGGTCACAAAGTGAAAGTGGTTCTGGTGAGCCTGGACTTCAAAAGTGAGGTTGACGGGAAACTACCCGCATTTGTCAGAAAAAAAGGACTAAAGGCAACCGTTATTCATCTCAATGATCCGGATGCCAACGGGTGGATACCTAAGGTAGATGAGGGATGGTCGGGGGCAATACCCGCAACGTTGATCATACACCCGGAATCCGGGCGAAAGAAGTTTATGGAAAGTGCACTGACCTTTGAAGCGTTGGAGGAGGCGGTGAAGGAAGTGATGACCGAACCATAAAAAAACCCCGCTTGGGGGCGGGGTCTTTTCTACGCATCAATGAATCAAGCACTACGCTACTGCTCGAAAGAATTGAAACAAAGATAATGTGGTATGGCGCCCGATGCTGTTAATGAGGCGTTAACCGGTGTTAAAAAGTGTTAAGCGACAGGGAATTGCGAATAGGCAAGGCTATTTTTGCAAGGAATGAATAAGAACGTCATACGGCTCATTATTGCCTTGATCACAATGGCCCTCATTGGTTTGGTGGGTATTCAGATGTATTGGATCCACAGCGCCATTGTCGTAAAGAATCACCGGTTTGAACAAAGCGTGACCGAGGCCATGAACCAGGTTGTGAACAATCTGGATAAAGCACGTATGGCGAAAAGACTCGAAGCCAAGCTGGCACATTCAGACAGACGCGTATGGCATCTGAAACTCGACTCGATCCGGCAGGCCCTGGAAAATTCCGCAGATATGATTTCAAAACGAATGGAGGAGCACCCGGACTCATTCGTTATTCATACGCCCTCCGATATCCGGATTGAATGGTCTGGGGATGGTGTGGATACCATGGTCCGGGAGTTCGGGACCGATATGCAGTTCTCCGGCAAACGTTTGAATAATATCAATGACCTTGCTGTCATCGGGAGGGAATGGTTCCAGAATATGGAGCTCTTTCAGGAAGGAGTATTCAGCGAAGAGGGTCTGATGAGTGATCTTTTTGATGAGTTCTATCAGGCGGTTTCACCCACTGACGAACCGCTCATTCCGGATGGCTTAACATTGGATTCCGTTGTTACCGCCGAATTAAAGAATAAAGGAATTGATGCACCGTTTGATCTTGGCGTATATGACAGGCCTTCCAAGTCTTTTGTGGTTGTAAACGATGGTGCAAGCCAGGAGAAATTGCTTAAATCCCGGTTTAAAGTAAACCTGAACCGGAACGATTTCTTCCGTAAACCCGAGTTTCTGATTTTGCACTTTCCCCAACGCAGCTACTATCTCCTTAAGAATATGCGCATGATCATGCTGACGTCAGTGGTCCTGATCCTGGTGCTGATCTTCTCGTTTTACTACACCATCTCCACCATCTTTCGTCAAAAGAAATTGTCTGATATCAAAAATGACTTCATCAACAATATGACGCATGAGTTCAAAACGCCGATCAGCACGATTTCGCTGGCATGCGAAGCACTCTCTGATCCCCAGATGAACCCGGGTGAAAGGACCCGTGCCCATTACGTGAACATTATTCATGATGAAAACAAACGACTTGGGGTACTGGCCGAGAATATTTTGCGGACGGCCATTTTGGATAAAGGGGAACTGAAATTAAAACGATCCGATACCAGTATTCATTCACTTATTGAAGAAGCGATCCGGAATACCACTGTGATGCTGGAACGCAAACAGGGAAAAATCGTATCCCATCTGGATGCCGGAAGGGACATGCTGTCGGTGGATCGGGTGCACGTGATCAATGTGATCTATAATTTGCTGGATAATGCCATTAAATATACCGAGAATGAGCCTGAGATTCACATCCTCACACGCAACACTTCGGAAGGGTTGGTCATTACGGTAAAGGATAATGGAATAGGCATCAGCAAAGAAGCACAAAAGAAAGTATTTGATAAATTATACCGTGTTCCGACCGGAAATATCCATAATGTCAAAGGCTTTGGCCTTGGCCTCAGCTACGTTAAAACCATCGTAGAAATGCATGGAGGAAACGTTTCTGTGGATAGTCAGATCGGAAAAGGAAGTTCATTCGAAATCTTTTTACCTTTTAGTTGATCAAGCATATGGAACCTGTCAGGCATAAACTTTTATTGGTTGAGGACGACCCGAATCTCGGGAATATTCTACAGGAATACCTTAACACCAAAGGATTTAAAGCAAGCCTTTGCCGTAATGGAAAGGAAGGCTACGAACAATTCGTCAAGGAAGATTTTGACCTGCTCATTCTGGATGTGATGATGCCCGTAAAAGATGGTTTCACCATGGCCAAGGAGATCAGGGAGATCGACACCCAAACCCCGATCATCTTTTTAACAGCCAAGTCGATGAAGGAAGATACCCTTGAAGGCTTTCGGTTAGGGGGTGATGATTATATCACGAAGCCATTCAGTATGGAGGAACTGCTTCTCAGAATACAAGCGGTACTCAAACGAACAGGTACCGTCACCGAAGATCAGGGACAACAGGAATTTGACCTGGGGAAGTTTCATTTTAATTATGATCAGCAGTTGCTTTCGCTGGATGGCAAGCAGATCAAACTAACCTCGAAGGAATCCGACCTGTTGCGGATGTTGTGCGTGAATAAGAACCAGGTGCTTGAAAGAAACTATGCATTGCAGCGCATCTGGAAAGATGATAATTATTTCAATTCCCGCAGTATGGATGTTTATATCGCCAAACTCCGAAAGCATCTGAAAGGTGATCCCACTGTGGAAATCCTGAATGTGCACGGGAGGGGATTCAAACTGCTGGAAACCTCATAAGTTGTTTAACCCCCGGCAGGACGACTTTATTCCACCTATCACATTGACTGTCGATATTTCTTCGCAACAGGTGAAATTATCGTAACTTTGCAATTCCCTAAAAAAGCGGGATAATAGTTGTGTAAAATTGCATAACCTGTCCGGCTCCGGGGATAGCGGATGAGCGACCAGATCAAACACGAATGCGGGATAGCCTTGATCAGGCTCCTGAAACCCCTGGATTACTACGAGAAAAAATACGGTACGCCGCTGTATGGCTTGAATAAGCTATACCTGCTTATGCAAAAACAGCATAACAGGGGTCAGGATGGAGCCGGGGTAGCCACAATCAAACTGGATATGCCTCCGGGTAAGAGGTATATCAGCCGGTATCGCTCCAACAGCAATCAACCCATTCAGGATATCTTCTCCAAGATCAATCAGAAATTTGATGTGGTCAAGAGAAAAGATCCAAGGTTGATGGCGCACACTGACTGGCTCAAACACAATGTGGCTTTCATGGGCGAATTGCTCTTGGGCCATTTGAGATACGGCACTTTTGGAAGGAACTCCATCGAATATTGTCACCCGTTCCTTCGTCAGAATAACTGGATGACCAGGAATCTGGTGATCGCGGGAAACTTTAATCTGACCAATGTAGACGAACTGTTTGACCACCTGGTTGAACTCGGACAACACCCGAAGGAGCGATCGGATACCGTTACCGTGCTTGAAAAGATCGGTCATTTTCTGGATGTGGAAAATGAGAGGTTGTTCAGGAAATTTAAAGACCAGGGTTTAAGCAATGCGGACATATCCCCGAAAATTGCGAGGGAGATCAACCTGAAAGATATCCTTCATGAGTCCAGCAAAAAGTGGGATGGGGGTTATGTCATCGCCGGATTGCTCGGACATGGAGATTCATTCGTCATACGCGATCCGCGGGGCATCAGACCGGCATGGTACTATAAAGACGATGAAATGGTGGTGGTGACTTCTGAAAGACCACCGATACAACTTGCCTTTGATGTACAGCCTGAGAATATCAAGGAGATAAAACCAGGTCATGCACTCATCATTAAAAAGGACGGGACGTTCAGCGAAGAACAAATCTCTCAGCCCCTTGAACGAAAATCCTGCTCTTTTGAAAGAATCTATTTCTCAAGAGGAAATGATAAGGACATATACCATGAGCGGAAATCACTCGGCGCTGCCCTATGTCCCGATATCCTGGAAGCAGTGGATTACGACCTCGAGAATACGGTCTTCTCCTTTATCCCGAATACCGCTGAGGTGGCCTATCACGGAATGATCGAAGGGTTCAACGAACACCTTAATAAGGTCAAGGCGTCCGCTTTGGCCAACGCAGATAAAAAACTAACGGAAGAGGAAATTCTGAAGATACTTTCCGTTAAGCCCAGGGCGGAGAAAATAGCCATCAAAGACATCAAGTTGCGAACGTTCATCGCTGCTGATAACCAGCGTGACGACCTTGTTGCTCACGTCTATGATACCACCTACGGCGTTGTCAAAAAAGGCTCCGATAACCTGGTGGTCATTGATGATTCCATCGTCAGGGGAACAACCCTGAAACAAAGTATCATCAAAATACTGGATCGCCTGGGACCAAAGAAGATCATTATTGCCTCTTCCGCCCCGCAGATTCGCTATCCCGATTGCTATGGAATTGATATGGCCAAGTTGGGTGACTTCATTGCGTTCCGCGCAGCCATTGCACTTTTACATGAGACGCATCAGGAAAACCTGATTGAACAGCTGTACGAGAAAGCAAAAGGACAGGAGGGGTTTCCTGCAGAGCATTTGCAAAATGTGGTCAAGGAGATTTACGCACCCTTCACCGCCAAACAAATTTCCGCCAAGATCGCTACACTACTGACACCTGAAGGAATGAAGGCAAATCTGGAAATTATTTTTCTCGGCCTTGAAGGATTACACAAAGCCATTCCAAATCATATGGGTGATTGGTACTTCTCAGGCGATTACCCGACACCGGGTGGCAACGCGGTGGTCAACCGGGCCTTTATCAACTTCGTGGAAGGCAAGAACGTCAGGGCTTATTAACCCTGCTTTTCTTGTAGATTCGAATGGCCAGCCACAACAGCAGGCCGAACAATACCATTCCCAGCAATCCCCACCAGAAACTTAGAATGTTCTTTAATACTACAATGAAGACAATGGCAACAAGGAACAAGGTCGCCACTTCATTCCACATGCGCAGCCGGATGCTGCTCCAACCTGTTTTATCATTCTGGTAAGACTTGAACAGCGCATGGCAACGCAGGTGATATAATACCAATCCAAGAACCAGTGCCAGCTTCAACCACAACCATGAAGGAACGGAAACACGGTAAAGCTCTAAAGCCAACCATGATCCGGTAATGAGGGTAATAATCATGGAAGGCCAGGTGATACCATACCACAACCGACGTTCCATGATCTTGTATTGTTGCTGTAAAATGGAACGCTTCGGTTCGTCCTGATCGGAAGCCTCGGCGTGATAGACGAACAATCTGACAATATAGAAGAGACCCGAGAACCAGGTCACTACGAAAATGATATGAATGGCTTTGAGATAAATCCAGGTCATGCTCAAAAGTAAGGTAATTTGAAGAAGGTGTAGGCGAAATTATATTCCAAGATTAATTAATTATATAGAATAAAGTAAAGACCTGGAGTGGCAATGTAAAATGATCTATGTATTTCATATAAAATATTGATTTATTGTATGGTATCGACGTATTTTTGTAGATATCCACGAAACAAAATTGCGGTTATGCCTATCTACCATCACCTTGGAAACATACCACAGAAACGTCACACCACATTTGAGAATGGAAAAGGCGGTTACTATTATGAACAACTTTTCGGTACTGAAGGGTTTGTAGGGATGTCTTCCCTGCTCTACCACGTTTATCGCCCTACCATGGTCAAAGCCGTGGGCGAGTCAAAGTCGGTAGCACCTAAAATTGCGATTGAAAAAAATATGAAGGCGCTTCGTTTGCGTGGCTTCGAGGTTCCAGCCGAGGATGACTTCCTGGACAGCAGAAAGGTGTTGATGGTGAACAACGATCTCGCCATTGCACTTGCTGCTCCCAGAAAATCACTCAGGGATTATTTTTACAAGAATGCGGATGCGGATGAACTGTTATTCATTCATAAAGGGTCTGGTACCCTGCGCACACTGCTCGGGAACATTCCCTTTGAGTACGGCGATTACCTCCTTGTTCCACGTGGAATGATCTACCAGATCGATTTTGACACCGAAGACAACCGCTTGCTGATTGTTGAATCATTCAGTCCGATGTACACGCCCAAACGGTACCGCAACCATTTCGGACAGCTGCTGGAACATTCTCCGTTCTGTGAACGTGACCTGAAACTGCCCTCGGAGTTGGAAACCCATGATGAGAAGGGAGACTTCATGATCAAAATCAAAAAGGAAAATATGTTGCATGAATACATCTATGCAACACATCCCTTTGATGTTGTCGGATGGGACGGATATAATTTTCCCTATGGATTCTCTATCCACAATTTCGAACCCATCACCGGCCGGATTCATATGCCGCCACCCATCCATCAAACTTTCGAGGCGCACAATTTTGTGGTGTGCTCTTTCTGCCCGCGCCTGTATGACTACCATCCGCAGGCAATTCCAGCGCCTTATAACCACTCCAACATTGATTCGGACGAGGTGCTGTATTATGTGGATGGTGACTTCATGAGCCGAAACGATGTGGGCCCCGGCCATATTACCCTTCACCCGGGCGGCATTCCGCATGGTCCGCATCCCGGTGCCATGGAACGCAGCATAGGTCAGAAAGAAACCGAAGAACTAGCCGTGATGATCGATCCGTTCAAACCCCTGAAGATAACGGAAGATGCATTGCGCATTCAGGATGCAGACTACTATAAATCCTGGATGGAATAAACCAATTTCCCTTTTCCCAAAGCAAAGAACTATACATTCATTAAATACGTATCGTTATGGCAACAAACTTGAAAAATGTGGAGTACGGAACAGAGAAGATTTTCGATGATGCTCAGGATTTCCTTCCCATCAATGGAACGGATTATGTGGAATTCTATGTAGGCAACGCCAAGCAGGCGGCGCATTACTATAAGACCGCATTCGGCTTTCAGTCTTGCGCATATTCAGGCCTGGAAACCGGCGATCGCGAAAAGACATCCTATGTGTTAAAACAGGATAAGATTCGCCTCGTGCTTACTACTCCACTGACCCCGGAAGGTCCCATTGCCGAGCATATCAGGCAACATGGTGACGGCGTAAAAGTAGTCGCTCTTTGGGTGGATGACGCCCGCAGTGCATATGAAGAAACTACAAAAAGAGGTGCAAAATCCTTCATGGAACCGGTGGTTGAGAAAGACGACAATGGAGAAGTGGTGCGTGCAGGTATTTACACATACGGTGAAACGGTTCACATCTTCGTTGAGCGTAAAAACTACAACGGCATCTTCCTTCCGGGTTTCCGTGAATGGAAATCCGACTATAACCCCACACCTATCGGTTTGAAATTCATCGACCACATGGTGGGTAATGTAGAGCTGGATGGAATGAACAAATGGGCCAAGTTCTATGCGGACGTGATGGGCTTTACCCAACTTGTTTCATTTGATGATAAGGATATCTCAACCGACTACACCGCACTCATGAGTAAGGTGATGAGCAATGGCAACGGTCGCATCAAATTCCCGATCAACGAACCGGCCGAAGGCAAAAAGAAATCACAGATCGAGGAATATCTGGAATTCTACGGCGGACCCGGCGTACAGCATGTTGCCATTGCTACGGATAACATCATCGCTACGGTAACGGAATTGCAAAAACGAGGCGTGGAATTCCTTCATGTTCCTGATACTTACTATGACGAAGTGTTGGATCGCGTAGGGGAGATCGACGAAGATCTTCAGCCTCTGAAGGAATTGGGCATTCTTATAGATCGTGATGATGAAGGCTATCTCCTGCAGATTTTCACCAAACCTGTGGAAGACAGACCAACCCTGTTTTATGAGATCATCCAGCGTAAGGGAGCGAAGTCTTTTGGCAAAGGCAATTTCAAAGCGCTCTTTGAAGCCATCGAACGTGAGCAGGCAAATCGCGGTACACTTTAATCATACCCCTGATTAAAACACCTGTTATCCCCCTGCCATCATCGGCGGGGGGATTTTTGTTTTTACCATCCCCGGGTCTTCACGAATTTCTTATCTTCGATCAGTATTCATCCCAAACGATCTATGAAAAAATACGGAATCCTATTACTGGCTATGGGATGCACAACTGCAATCATGGCCCAACAGGAACGCAGTGTATTCTCGGCCAGCGGCCGTGCGGGTGTTTCCACTTCTTTCGTTACAGATTATCAGACCATCGGAATCAATCCTGCTAACCTGGGACTTCCTTCAAAATATCCTGATAAGCATGTGTCCTTCGGTTTTTTTGAATGGGCGCATTCCATCCACAGTGAAGCTCTCACCAAACCGGATCTCAGAAATAGCATCCGAAATATTGATTCGGATGAATTCACCTATCAGGATCAGGTGGATGCTGCCCGATCGTTTGCACAGGCCGGCGTAAGCGTAAATGCCGATCTGACCCTTTTCGGAATTGGCGTGAATACAAAAAAGATCGGAGGATTTGCCTTTGGCATCAAGGAACGTATCCAGTGGTATTCGATTTTCAATGAAACCACTTCTGACATTCTGTTCTTAGGTTATAATGCCCCGTACTTTGACTGGAAGGTGATGACCAACGGTGACACCCTTATGGCCAATGACCCTAATTTTAATCCCGATTCGGTAACTTCAGGGATCTCCGCAAGTCCCAAACTCATCTCTTCATTGATGAATGGCTCCAGGGTGACCATGTCATGGGTCAGGGAATTCAATTTCGCTTACGGAGTGAAGTTATTCGGTGTCGCCAAGGATGAAGGTGAAGGGGATAAACTGGCCCTTTTCGGTGGGATCGGTTTTAAATACCTGGCAGGAGTTGCCATTATCGACATTGGCTCGGAAAACAACCAACTCAGCGCCTTCTCAGCGGTTACCCCCTTCCTTGATATCGACTACGGAAGTGCGGGCGATGCGAATCCTTCGGCAGTTGAACAATCCGGTGGACTCCCCAATACGGTGGGTTCCGGGATGGGTATCGACCTGGGTTTGACACTCACCCTTAATGATAATGTGAAGATATCTGCAGCGATGACCGATATGGGCAGCATGACCTGGGATGGCAACGTTTACCAGATGAATGACACGCTTGTCATTAACACCAATTCCGGTGGTTTTGAAAGCTATAACATCTTTGCAGAGGCCCCGAAAATTCTGAGCGATAGCGGCACATTTAACTGGGATGGTGTGGTGGAACGAAAAGAAAAGTTACCCACGGTAATCCGCGCAGGTGCCAGCATCATGTTCAGTGAAAAACTGGAAGTGGGTATTGATGCCGTCATGCCCGCGAATACCGAACCCGGTAATATTGAAAATCCGCTGGTTGCAGCCGGACTGGATTTTCGGGCGCTACCATGGCTCAGGCTTTCTTCCGGATTGATCGTCGGAGGTAATTATGGTTTCAATCTGCCGGCAGGTATAGGCATCTTGATGGGAGAGAACGGCGGCTGGGAAATGGGCATCGCTACAAGAGATGTGCTTACGTATTTCTCCCCGAACAATCCAACCCTTTCCATGAGCTTCGGCTTTTTAAGATTCAGGGTATAAGATTACAGCATGCAGTACCGGTAAATGCTTTGGAGGGGTTATTTTCCTGAACGGGTCTCCGGAGAGTAAATGAAGAAAGGTTTCTCGGTGGTTCTCAAAAGCTTCCTGAGGCCTTGATCTCCCAATAATCTGGTAACTGTACTTTTATTCTTCCATAAGACAAACGGAAGGTCCGCCTCATCCATTTGGTGGTTCGCATTATTTTTTCGTGGCCCCGTATGATTGAACCGCGTCACAGTTTCTATGTTGATACCGTATTGTCGGTTGATGTTATTTGCGTGCATGACCCGGTCACCATTGATTTGCATGCCCGGTTTATGCTTGCGATCCAGGATGACCAGACTGCCTGTCAGGTTGCGGGTGAGCCGGAAAAAAAAATCCAACTTCTTCATGTCTGCCGGTTCGGTGTCGGTTTCAAGCAGGGCAAGACGTGATGGCAGACATTGGGGTGGTGATTCGGGAATACAGAGTACCGGTATCTTTGAGAGCAGTTTGTGATGATCCGGTGCTAACCCACGCTTCTTTCGCAGTATCACAAAGTCAGGGGAAAACAGAATGATCTGATCAAGCAGTTCTTTCATCTGATTCCCGTATCCGGTGATAACATAATCCACTTCCAATCCCTGTTTCTTAAGCTGCGCCGAAAGCCGCTGTGTGTTGCGCTCTACGGCACTGTGGGTGGACTGATATGACCTGAGAAAAGCGTAGGGATTATCTCCCTGGAAGTAGTCATGGGTAGAACTCAGATGTATTAACCGGATATGTGCATGACATGCCCCGGCAATTGATCTGATATAATATGTTTGAGCGGGCGTGAAGAATGTACGTTCGAAATCACCAGGGATCAGGATCTTCGTTCTTCTGTTGATCATGGCTTCGCGGATGAGATGAGCTCTACACTAATGTCACGTTCTGCGGACGTTTCACGGAAATCATTTATGATCTCCATCACGTCGGGATCAATGCGAAATGACTTGCTCATGTCTATGGAAAGACTGGATCCGGATGGTAAACTATCCAGCGCATGCCTTACCGCACCCTTGTTAAGAAAGGTTACTTCTTCGGCCAGCGTCATCTTTATTTTTTTCTCTCCATTGCCCGCTTCTTCCATGTGAAGAAAATGAGAGTTGCGATAGCTGTTCCGCAGGATGATGAATATCGCTACGGCCAAACCCATCAGTATCCCCTTCAGCAAGTCTGTGAATACCACCCCGGCAATCGTTACGATAAACGGTACGAATTGCTCCCATCCGGCTTTATACATCTGTTTGAAAAGCGATGGTTTGGCCAGTTTGTAACCAACGATGAACAGCACACTTGCAAGGACAGCCAACGGAATCATATTCAGCAAAACAGGGATGAGAATGATACAGATGAGAAGCAGGAAGCCGTGGATAATTGTGGAGCGTTTACTGTCCCCACCGGATTGAACGTTGGCGGAGCTGCGGACAATAACCTGTGTGATGGGAAGTCCGCCGATCAGCCCTGAAACGATATTGCCTGTGCCCTGGGCCAGCAGTTCCAGGTTTTTGCCGGTGACCCTTTTCTTCGGATCAAGCTTATCAATCGCTTCCACCGAGAGCAAGGTCTCCAGGCTGGCGATCACCGCCATAAGAATACCGGTGGTCCATACCTCCATCTTAGCGAAATCCGCAATTTTTGGAAGTGTAAAGAAGCTGAAGAATGCTTTCGGATCGTCTGTTACCGGTACACTCACCAAATGTTCTTTTGTAATGGCAAACAGGCTGTCCGGATTCACGGCATTGGTGAATATAATGCCACCAATTACTGCCACCAGCGCACCGGGTGCGATCTTCAGTACACTGAATCGTTTTACAAGAACCTGGTCCCAAAGTATGATGAGCAACAGCGCCCCAATACTTACCGCCACGGCGCCGGGGGTGATATAGTCGAGCATGACCAAAAATTCCGAGAAAGTATTCTCACTGTCCGGTTGGTCGAAAGACAGATCACCCATATAATCTTTGTCGTATCCGACAGCATGAGGGATTTCTTTCAAAACAATGATCACTCCGATGCCGGAGAGCATACCTTTGATGACGGAGGTCGGAAAGAAATGCCCGATGATCCCGGCCTTGAGTAGCCCCAGTACCAGTTGTATCAGTCCGGCCACCACCACGGCCGCCAGAAAAGTTTGATAACCACCAAGCGATTCTATGGCCGTGAGCACAATCACGGCAAGTCCTGCAGCGGGACCGCTCACACCCAATTGAGAATTGCTTATTGCACCCACCACAATTCCTCCGATAATGCCGGCTATCAATCCGGCAAATAAAGGGGCACCACTGGCCAGTGCAATCCCCAGGCACAATGGAAGTGCCACAAGAAATACCACTACACCTGAGAAGATGTCCTGTTGCGTGGGCCTTCCCATTCCTTTTGCTGTTTGCATTGTCTTTTTAATTTATGGCAATGCTAAGCAGACCGTCTTAGAGGTGTTTAAGGCGGATATTAGAATGGGATTAGTGTGATATCAGGTTATGGAAACAGGGTTATCACGATCTGCAAAAGCAACTATGCCTTCAGGTGTTCTTCGGTGGGAAGCGTAATGGTTACGCTGGTACCGGAACTGACCACGGAATCAATTCTGAGCATTCCCCTGTGTATCTGAATGATCTTGGCAGCCAGGGTTATGCCAATGCCTGATCCACTGGTGGTGCGGGCATTTGATGATCGGAAGAATGGTTCGGTGATAAGTGCGATCTCCTCTTCCGGGATCCCTATGCCCTGGTCGGTCACGGTGATCCCGATTTGGTTATCTTCCATGAACAAGTCGATACCGACCGGTGCATTGGAAGAAAACTTACAGGCATTGTCAATGATGTTCAGCAAGGCGGTGAACATCAGGTTGCGGTTCCCCCAGATTCCTGCTTCCAACTCAGGTGTGCTGTCAGAAAGTGTAATCTGGCTTTCTGGTCTGGTAAACCCGATCTTGGCGACGACCTCATGAAGTAATGACCTGAGGGGAAGAAATTCAAAGCGAAGCGGAGTCAGCGAGTAGTTCACTTTTGAGAGCTCCAGCAGATTATCGGCTAACAGGTTCAGGCGTTCTGCTTCCTGGGAGATGGAATGCAATGCCTCACGGTAGTCCTCCACAGTCCTTTCCTTTTCAAGGGCGATATCCGTTTCATTGATAATCGCAGTGAGCGGATTCCGAATCTCATGGGAGGCGTTTGATATGAAGGACTTCTTGGCTTCAAATGCACTTTCAATCCGATCCAGCAGGCCGTTGAAAGCAACGGCAAGCTCTCCGATCTCATCGTTGGATGAAATTCCGGTGAGCCTCTGATGCAGGTTATTTTCACTGATCATATTGGCCAGCCTGATCTTATAGGATAGCGGTTGTATGATCTTCTCGGATATGGGAATGCTAAGCAGCGTAAAGAGGAGGATGCCGACAAACAAGCTGATGGCTATGATACCTTTGAGGTAAGTGAGTTTTTCCAATCCCTCCTTGTCGATGGCGGTGACAACAACGATGTAGTCGGTTCCATCCACATGAAAGAGTTTCGAAATCCCCTGGCGATCGCCATTCCGGAAAACCACCATTTTCTCCTGAACGGTTTTGTGGATAAAAGCCTGCGAATAGCGGTCGTGTTTTTCAGGGTTCTCCGAAAGAGCGATCACATCCTCGTGCTCTTCAGGTAAGGTATGCAGGAATTGTTCCTTGATCGTTTCAAATTCTTCCTTTGTAAAAGCGTCTCTTTCAAGGAACATCTTTTCCGTGATGTTGACACGCTGGGAAATCCTATTGTCAAACGCTTCTTCCCTGTGATTCGATGAGAACAGGTAAACGGCGATGCCAAACAGCAAGAGGATGGAGGCTCCGGCCAGCGAAAAGAATAATGAAAGCTTGTGTCGGATCTTCATCCCTGATCTTTGATAGCATATCCCATACCGATGATGGTACGGATCAGTTTTGGTGTATGGTTCTTATCGATCTTGTTCCTCAGGTAGCTGATGTAAACCTCTACAATGTTGGATGTCACATCCACATTGTCGTGCCACACGTTCTCCAGAATATCGATCCTGGATACGACCCGGTTCTTGTTGATCATCAGATATTCCAGAAGCCGGTATTCCAATGCGGTCAGATCAACCGGGATGCCAGCACGGCGTACTTCTTTCAAAGCGGTATGCAATTCCAGGTCTCCGGCAGTCAGTATCTTTTCCGGTGCTTTCACCTTTTTATGCATTCTTCCAAGCGCATTGATTCTTGCAAGCAGTTCTTTGAACCGGAAGGGTTTGGTCAGGTAATCATCGGCGCCTGTATTGAGTCCCTCCACAATGTCTTCTGTGGTGCCAAGTGCTGTGAGCATGAGAATGGGTGTATAGTCATTGCCGCTTTCCCTGATCTTCCGGCATAATTCTAACCCGGATATACCAGGCATCACAATATCCATGATGATGAGGTCACATTCGGACTGGCGATAAAGTGCAAGTCCGGAGTTACCGTCGAACGCGACTTTCACATCATGCCCCTGCTCTTCCAGTCCCTTCTTCAGCAGGGCGGAGACCTTGGCTTCGTCTTCTATGAGCAATATTTTCAAGTGATGGTGTTCTTTGACGGAAAGATAAAAATTGTGCAGGTACCGGACGTATGACACACGCTGTATACCCCGTTCTCTGGGGCTTGCCGATATGACCGGTTGTGAGTTAGGCGAAGGTTGTACCTTCGTCTGTCTATCGGGTAGCTTGCAGCTACTGTAAATGCCCTTTGCCACATACAGCATACAAGATACGTGTTTCTTAGATGGTGAAAAGTAGCTGTTAGCTATTGGCATTCACCGGAACAGCTCGTAACGGCTAATCGTGAACAGTCAGGTTCCCGTAGCGGATGCTACAAAATAGCAAGACGAAGGTGCAACCTTCGCCTAACGGCATCGCCGACAAGCTACGGCAGACTGGGAAATTACGGTATACAATGGACTCATTCGTTCGGTTCGATTTCAGGGTTCTCCTTTAACAAATTTATCACGGTAGGGTTTCCCTTGTAGTTCAATTGAGTGAATGTTGAGGCAAGCATGAGTTGCAGTGCTTTTTTGCCTGCAGTCTTTTTGAAATATGATTCCCGTTTGAGGGCATCCTTTTTGAAAAGATAAAATTCGCAGAATATGAGTCTCAGTGGTTGTCGGTTGGCAGTACTTTTGGTTTTTCCCTGGTGATGATATAACAATCGTTTTTCAAGGTTGCTCGTATAACCCACGTAAAGCAGATGATCTTTCTGGCTAAATAAAATGTAGACGCAATAAGGTAAGGGCATGGTAAAAAAATTAGTGCCCTCTGAACAAATATAACAGAAGCAAGAAGAACTGCCCCGAAGCAGAACTCCCTTTGGTCGTTCGCTTCGGGACTCCACCCCTGAAGTGAAAAGCCGGAGTAGTACATATAGAAAAAGCCGGGACATCATATCCCGGCTTTTCTACTTCAGGGGTGGAGCATA
>JAGQZQ010000017.1 GCA_020435415.1 Flavobacteriales bacterium | reverse complement strand
CCAGTCCACGACCCACATCACACCCTACATAGTCATCCAGGCGGTTGCCCAGGTCAGGGTCCGCCCATTGCCCGAAGTAGGTGCTGTCTAACCGGAAGGAAGAACGGTTAATAATTTTATAGCGGTAAAAGGTCATGTTGTTGATCTCATCGTTGGTGGCAAAACCGAAAGCTTGCGCGTGAATCTCCAGTCCGATAGGTTCTGCGCCGGTCTCCGTGTGGATGTTCCCCCGATCGTTGAAGACCCACCAGATGGCCTGGTCGCCGAAAAGACCTGCATCACATCCCTGTGTTCCGTCAATATCGAAGCCCGGGTAATCTCCGGCGGAGGGATCGTAGCTGCCGTTGCCATCCACATCCGTAAAGGGAGCCATATAGTAATCCTCGCCGTTGGCGGTATTCCCGTGGGCAGGCCAGTTGGCGATCACATCCGGAATGGAGGTCCCCGGGCTGTTATTGTAATCCTCCACGAACTGCTCCACCACACTCCGGTTGATCTTGAAGTGCGTATCCCATTCTTTACACGTCGCCTGATCTGTAGAACCGTTCGCCGATAGCGGTCCGGGCCAGAAGTCCGTACCATTCTGACGGTAGGTCTGCGCAGCCACCTTGAGCTGTTTACCCGAATCAAACCCACCGATCCATAGTGAACCTGCAAACATGCTGTGCTTATTGGAATTTTTAGGAATCTCGTATCGTTCCACATTCAAATCCCACCACATATCGCCGCCATTCATCAAGCGGGTGCGCACATTGTTTACATCTAGGTCGGTCTGTGCGGTTGGCGGATCACAATCGGCAGACGATGTTTTTTGTTGGGTGGTTGTGTTGACTAAGGTACGCCCCGGGCTTTTACCGGCAAATACAGGTGTGACGGAAAGGAGGAAAAAGGCAAGCAGCAGTCGGTCGGTTCTCATCATGTGGTGTGTTCGTAATAAAAAACCCCGGTATAGAACACTCGGAAGCTCTATATCGGGGAATTCAGGTGTATGAAAAAGGATACACACAATGATACGTCGCCGTATGGCACCTTACAACCGGTAATGAGAGTACGGAAGTTAACCGGTGATAAACGGTGGATAATATGATGTGAGCGATATTTCCGGGTATGTGGAGGTAAGGAAATAATGCGTTGACCACTTTCCAAGATGTACTGATTTGTCTTGTTTTCAGATTTAGATATCCTTGTTGTACATCGGGATGACAAGGTTACTATGCGTAATGGTTAGAATGATAAGAGTGCTTGAATGCTGTCATTCCTAAGTAAGGTGAATTTCGGTGGTTAGGCGAAGGTTCCCGGATCATTGCGATACCGGGACAGGTGCACCTTCGTCTGTCTATCCCGTAGCTTTAAGCTACTTGCTTCATCTTAGCTTACAGTGCTGGTAACTGAGGAAGAACTCTCAGTAGAAAATACCAATGGGGAACGCTTTGAAGATAACAGGACGAAGGT
Organism: Flavobacteriales bacterium; assembly: GCA_020435415.1. NCBI lineage: Bacteria > Pseudomonadati > Bacteroidota > Flavobacteriia > Flavobacteriales > Flavobacteriales bacterium. The sequence goes on along the minus strand of JAGQZQ010000017.1, from coordinate 41,381 downwards.
GCAACCTTCGCCCAACACCTCGGTATTGCCATTTACAGACTCGATATAACTTCCCATGCAAAGTGGTCAATGCGTAATGAAATGCAAAAAAGGTTTGTGGAAATTCGGAATAAGCAGACCTTTACGTTTACCGCACCGTTATGAAATAAAACCAATCCAAATGAAACAATATCCAGGAAAAACATCCCGCATGAAGGGATATCTGATAGGATTAACCGCTTGCATAAGCCTTTGCGCATCTTCTTCAAAAGCTCAGGATTCAACAGACCATAATGTCCGGTGGACTTTTGTTCACAGTCCCTTATACTTTGCCACGAATACTTTCATGGTGGGTGCGGAACGCCTGAACGTCTCAGGAGCGAACAGTTGGATGGCTAATCTGGGCGTTACACTGAACGACGCCGATGGCAATGACAGGACCGGTGTGTTCCTGGAGCTTCAAAGAAGGATGTATTTCGGAATGGAAGATGGCAGGATCAAGAAGGCCGGTGCATTTTTCGCGCCTTACCTGGTGTCCGGTTATGTTCAGCGGGACGTGACGCGTTACTCATATACCAACGATCTGGGCTACGTGGATTATTTCGAGTATGATGTAAATGAGAAGATCAAGACATTCAACGGCGGCATCACCTTTGGCGCCCGATTTGTCATTTCCCAAAGGGTGATCTCAGATGTGTCCGTCGGGGGAGGAATAAAGTACAGCGATGTGAACGGACACAGAGGTAAAGGTGATCTGTGGGATTTCAGTTATACCGGCGTCACACCCAGGGTGGCCATCCAGCTGGGTATATTTCTTTAATTATTTTATTAATGCATTGACCACTTATTAAAATGAATCGGTGGAATGCATGATGCGCTTTGGTTGTAGATTTGACTTCCCTGTCAGGGCGGTAAGGCAAACTCGGTGGTTAGGCGAAGGTTCCCGGATCATTGCGATACCGGGACAGGTGCACCTTCGTCTGTCTATCTTGTAGCTTTAAGCTACTTTCTGCACTCAGCTCAAGGACAGGTATCGTTCAAAGTACAAAATACTAAAGCGGAACGCTTTGAATATAATAGGACGAAGGTGCAACCTTCGCCCAACACATCAGTTTCCCAATTCGGTAATCGTACCATGAATGCGGAAAGTAAGTGGTCAACGCGTCCATTTAACATGCCATGACAGACCGTCCGGTAACAGGCAGCTGTGGCAAAAGTAGAGTCGTCGGACTCGCCGGCAGGACAGAAACCCTGACACTATGTCGCTTTCCCGGGGTTCGGAATGGCCTTTGTACAGGTGTGTCCGAACTAATCTATCAACAAATACATGAGAACACTTTGGATTGTTTTGGGAGTTGTTGGCATTATCGTTGTCTACTTCCTGTTTAAAATACCAGGTACATATAATAAGGCAGTTGGGCTGCAAGAGAATGTGAAGGCGAAATGGTCAAATGTTGAAGCCACCTACCAGCGCCGTGCCGACCTGATCCCTAACCTGGTGAGTACGGTCAAGGGATATGCGGCACATGAAGAGCAAGTGCTGACGGCAGTGACCGAGGCACGCGCAAAAGCCACCAGTACCACCATCCAGGCAGGTGATTTGAATGCAGAATCCCTTGCAAAATTCCAACAGGCACAAGCCGGACTTTCTTCTGCCCTGTCCCGCTTATTGGTGACCGTAGAGAAATATCCCGACCTGAAGGCCAACCAGAATTTCCTGGAATTACAGGCTCAACTCGAAGGAACGGAAAACCGGATCGCTGTGGCGCGTGAACGCTTCAACGAAGAGGTAAAAGTTTACAACACCTATCTGCGTAAATTCCCGAACAACATATTCATCGGCTGGGCATCCTCCGACGGTGAGTTTGAAGTGATGACACCCTTTGAAGCAGAGCCAACCAGCGCCAAAGCGCCGGAAGTGAAATTCTAAATATGGACATCCGCGACTTTCTCACCCAACAGGAAAAGGACGGCATACTGAGAGCCATACGTGACGCTGAAAACCGTACGTCCGGAGAAATACGTCTGCACCTCGAGAATCATTGTAAGGCAGATGTGCTTAACCGGGCGGCGGTGGTGTTTCACAAGCTGGACATGGATGCGTCCGCCTTACGGAATGGCGTTCTGTTTTACGTAGCCGTGAAAGATCACAAGTTTGCCATCCTGGGTGACAAGGGCATCAACGATATCGTGCCGCCGGATTTCTGGGATAACATCAAAGAGCATATGCTGGCGCATTTCAAAGAGAACCGTTATGCGCAGGGCATCACCGAAGGCATTGGCATGGCCGGGGAGCAGTTGAGAAAACATTTTCCGGTACAGGAAGATGATGTGAATGAACTGCCGGATGACATATCTTACGGAGGGACGACATGAAGAAATACGTCTTTCTTTCTCTCCTCATTGCATTTTTTCTTTCCGTTTCAGCCGGTGGCAAAAAAGGTATCCCGCCACGTCCTGATCCGCCACATCTGGTCAATGATTTTACCGGTACATTAACGCAGGCACAGGCACAGTCACTTGAGAACAGCCTGGTTGCTTTTGACGATTCCACGTCCAACCAGATCGTAGTGCTGATCACGAATGACCTCGCCGGCTACGATCCTTCGGAGTATGCGATCGCAGTGGGGCATGAGTGGGGCGTGGGACAAAAGGAGTTCGACAACGGCATTGTGGTGCTGGTGAGTCCGCGGGAACGAAAGATGTTCATCGCTACGGGCTATGGACTGGAAGGTGCCATTCCCGATGCCATCTGCAAGCGTATCATTGAAAGAACGATGATCCCAAAGTTTAAAGCAGAAGACTATTATGGAGGGATTGTAGATGGTGTAGAAGTGCTAAAGCAACTGGCTGCGGGAGAGATTACGGCAGCTCAGTATGGTAACAGGAAACAAAAAAGTTGGCTGGACAAACGTGAACTCATCTTCGGCTTTCTGGGTATTTTTATGGTAATACTGCTTAGCTCTGTAGGCAGTATTTGGCGTGCACGACATTATTCAAGGATAAATGATATCCCTTTTTGGACGGCCTTCTGGTTGTTGAATTCATCGGGTAGACATAGCGGTGGCGGCTTCGGTGGTGGAAGCGGCTTTGGCGGAGGAGGCGGTGGCTTCGGCGGTTTCGGTGGTGGTGGTTTCGGCGGCGGCGGTGCAGGAGGTAGCTGGTGATTTGAAGAACAATGGCATCACGGCCTTTACCATTGCTCTTTTTTTACAGCACCCAGAGCAATTGAAGTATCAGCGAAAGGACCATGGCCAGCAAGCTGAACAGGACCAATACCCCGGACATATCCTGGCGGCCGTTCTTCGTCAGGCGAAGAGGATGTAAAAAGAAATTTCGTGCATCCGTCAGCAGGCGGCCATAAAAGTTCACCGGCTTTTCTTCCATGCGCATTCTTTTATGGGTGATAAGAAGAATGGCCAGGCTGATCAGAAAGAGGCCGATGAAAAAACCGCTCATGATGCGGTGTCCTTTCAATAATTTCCGGTCCTTCGAAGCAAATGCCCGCTCTCTCTCCAATGTCTCGTTCATGCTGGCGAGAAGCAATTCATCAATATGGATGATTTCGGCTTGCAAAAGCATAAGAGAATCCGGATATCCACCAATCTTCACCCTTTCTATTTTATCCATAAGGGCCTTTCTCTGAATATTCAGGTCATGTGTTTCACCTACGTCGGCCTTCAGTATGGCAGGAACCAGCAGCATCAAACACAGTATATGGATAGCAAATGTTCTCATACCTGACTACATGAAAGCACCATAAGCTTTGAATTCCGGAGTGAAACGGAGGGTTGGTGCGGGTAGCTTAATATAGTTTACAAAATGCGCGATGGTACGCCATACTTTTCGTTCTTTCGGGAACAGGGAAGGCAGGTCGTAGTCGAGCGCCAGATACGTTTCTATATTTCCGGCTCCCTTGCCATCCACTTCTTCATCTACCCCCACGCCGGCAGCAATGCCCAGAAACGCCGGCCACCACTTCATGCGGTCTTCCCCGAAGTAGTCCTTCAGTCGGAAAGACAACCAATAGGTCTGGTTGATGTAATCATCGTTCCACGCATTTTTCCGTGCATGGGGATTTACGGTGTCAAAGTAACGGTTGGTACGTTTGTAATAACTCAACTTCGGTTGTGTGGCTGCCAGGAATGGAAAGTAGTGTTGTCCCACCGGGTAGAGGCTTCCCACACTACCGCTGATCACATCCCAGTAACTGAACCCCCAGCGAGGCGCAAAGGCATCCTTCACTTCTATGGCCATTTGCACAAATACGCCGAAACCCGCGCCGTACCACAAACACTTGCGTTCGGAAAAATGACACCATTTCAATGAGCGACTGTAGATATCCGAAGCAATAACACCTCCGAAAAAGTGTCCGAACTTATCCAGATTCACCGCGTACTTCAGGTCAGCTCCGGTATCAAAATGGAAGCCCTGCTGCGTTTCTTTCCACCACGTGTTTTGGAGATGGATATACGATGCACCAAGGGTAGATGCTGCAGCCACACACACGCCGCCGAACCGGATGTAGTTCACACGCACGGTATCCTGCGCAACAATGCTATCGGAAGGCCATGTGGCTGCCGAGACGGGCTGAATCACCAGCAATGCACAGATCACAAATAAGACCCTGATCGGTTTCATCCGGGCAAAGGTAATAAAGTTGAACCCAGATTATGCATTTGCCTGATTGGGGATGAATCCGAATTTATGCCAGGCAGGGTAATGGATTTCCTACCGTTGTATTTTCACAATTGTCTATATCTTAGACATGACTTGTTTCATTGTGTCCGTCAAATCCATCATAAGGCCTTTGCTTCTCTTCTTTCTCCTGCCTATAACAGGTTGGGGGATCAATATTTCCGGGGCGTTCACTTCCCGTGCAGTTGAAGGCAAGGATATCCGCTATCTGATGGATGAAGATCGGAAATTCACCGCCGACAGTCTTCCCTGGGGTGATTTCAAACCCTATGAAAAGACCATTCCCAATTTTGGTTTTTATGACGGTGCGGTTTGGATACGCATCCGGGTCACCTCCCGGACACCACGTGAACTTATCCTTGAATTAAAGAACCCGAACCTGGATCTGGTGGAACGCTACGAGTTTTATAAAGGGAAGCCTGTGTTGATGGAAAGCACCGGGGATTATTTCCCCTTCAGTCACCGCCCGGTTGATCACCGCTTTTATCAATTCAGCATCTGGAGTCCGACGGATATTCTGCTGCGTATCGATAACCACGGGGACCAGTTTTATTTGCCCATGGCACTGTGGACCAAAACATCAGTCGCCAAACGTGATTATGATGAACAGTACATTTTCGGGATCTACTATGGGATCGTGTTTTTTGTATTTCTGCTCAACCTGTTCATCTACCTGATCATCCGGGAGCGGGCCAATCTGTACTATCTGCTTTACCTGCTGGGACTGGTCTTTCTGCAAATGGGACTGGGTGGTCATGGTTTTCAATACCTGTGGCCCGATCATCCCTATGTGGCCAATCATTCTTTGCCGTTCCTGGCATCTCTGACCGTATTCTTCCTGATCCGGTTTACACAATGGTTCCTGAATACTGCCTCGGTCATGCCAGGTGCGGACCGCTTCTTCAGGTGGGTAGGTGTGCTGGTTTTACTGAATGCATTGCTGGCTTGTGTTAATGTTCAGGCGGCATACCAGGCATCCATCCTTGCCATCAACATCCTCACTTTCCTGCTCAATATTGCCATCATCCCTACCGCCATCGTGGCTGTGAGAAGAAAGTTCAAGGCGGCCCGGTTCTTCCTGATTGCATTCATCGCGCTGATCATTTCCGTATTCGCATTTATCCTCAGGAATTTCGGGGCGGCACCGAGTCACTTCCTCACCGATTACAGTCTGCAGATCGGTTCATCCATCGAAGTCGTGCTGTTGTCTTTTGCCATTGTGGATAAATTCAAGATGTTCAAGGATGAGGCGGTGCAACGTCTGGAAGAGATGAACGCTTTGAAAAGTCAGCAGAATATCCGGCTCGAAGAACAGGTAAGGGAACGCACCAGCGAGATCGCCAGTCAGAAATCGGAGATCGAATTCAAGAACAAGGAGATACTTGACTCCATTGCTTATGCCAGGAGAATCCAGCAGGCCATTCTCCCGCCTTCAAAGCAGATGCGCGCATTGCTTCCGCAAAGTTTTGTGATGTACCTGCCAAAAGATATCGTGGCCGGGGATTTTTATTGGGTGGAGGAGTCCGGTGATCATCTTCTTTTTGCCGCTGCAGATTGTACGGGCCATGGGGTGCCCGGAGCCATGGTGAGCGTGGTATGCAACAATGCATTGAACCGGGCGGTCCGTGAATTCGGGATGACCGATCCGGGACAGGTCCTGGATAAAGTCACCGACCTGGTGATCGACACTTTCGCGCGCAGTGAAGATGAAGTGAGGGACGGCATGGACATCGCACTTTGTGCCTGGGATAAGAAGAAGCGCGTGCTGTCCTTTGCCGGAGCGAATAATCCTCTTTATCTCGTGAATGAAAATGGTCTTAAAGAGATCAAGGGAGATCGCCAGCCGGTAGGAAAATATGCCGACCGGAAACCATTTACCACGCATTCATTCACCCCGGAGAAAGGAGACCATGTTTACATTTTTACCGATGGTTTTCCGGATCAGTTCGGTGGCCCGAAGGGGAAGAAATTCAAGTACACACCGTTCAAAGAGTTGTTGATACAAGTAAGTCGATTGCCGATAAATGAACAACTTCAAACGCTGGAAAAAACGTTTGTTAATTGGAAAGGTTCCATGGAGCAGGTGGATGACGTGTGTGGGATAGGAGTGAAGTTTGTTGAATGAATACCATGCGGATCAGAAAGCCTGAAAAACCGCCGGGAGATCCGGTAAAGATCAATAAAGTGCTTTTTGTGCTGCTGATCGTCGCCTGGATCATTGTCATCTTGTATCTTGCGACGTTTTACTTTTAACCTGACCTGATGGCCATCCCTCCATACATTGCTCAACTCAGAAAACACATCGGGCACGACCTGCTGATGTATGTCGCTACCGCTGGAATTATACATAATGAAGAAGGGAAGTTGTTGCTGCAATACAAGGGTGAAGGCATCGGATGGAGCTTGCCGTCCGGAATTATGGAACCCGGGGAGACGCCCGCTGAATCCCTGTTCCGGGAAGTGCTGGAAGAGACCGGTCTCGAAGTACGCCCCCTGAAACTTGTGGGCGTTGCAGGTGGGCCAAAGTACCGCCACACCTATTCCAACGGAGATCTGGGTGAACCCACCATTCTCTTCTTTACATGTGAAGTCACAGGAGGGACCTACGGTGCCTACACCGATCCTGAAACAAAAGACCTCGGATATTTCGGAGAAAACGAATTACCGGAACTCGTCGTGCCTTACAACATGGACATGTTGTTCGGACGTGAGGACTCCTTCTTCGACAGGTAGTCCCTGACTTACTCCAGAACCTTGATGACGGGTTTGAGGTGGTATTCACCCGAACCCTGATCCACCACGGAAGCACCGGCATCGAAGTCCAACCTCACCACCAGGGTCTGATTGGGATCCAGTTCCATTTTTCCAACCACCTTGATACCGGTCTGGGAGCCACTGGGGACTTTCATCGGTGTTAAGGTGCCGTTGATGTCGAGTTCGTTATTGCTGCCCAGGATCATCCGAAGCTGGGTGATCTTTCCGGCGGGCAGGTTGCTCACATCCACCAGCGGCGTATCGATGCCGTTCTGAAGTTCAAGCAGGTCGTATTTCCCGCTTTCTGTCGGAAGTTCAATCCATTCTCCGCCGTTCTGATCGGAGACCAGGTGGATATCCACCCGCTCGATCTCTACCCATACCGCATCGTAGTTAACCGGTGCGTCGGTCAGGCGGATTTGCAGTCTGCCTGAGGATTCGTCTTTCTTACAGGCTGCCAGCACTGTCAGGCCGGCCATCAGGCCAATCAACATTATCTTCTTCATAGTATGGGGTGTTTAGAAACACATCGTGATCCAAAGATCATACGAAAGGTAAGAAATACCTAGCGATTCATCAAATTTTCGATCTCTTCGATCTCAATGGGGATATTGGCCATGAGGTCCACCGGTCCCTTTTCGGTGATCACCAGATCGTTTTCAAGACGGATGCCGAGATTCTCTTCCCGGATGTAGATACCCGGTTCGCAGGTGAAGACCATGCCCGGTGCGAAAGGCGCGTCAGCTGTAGAAACGTCATGCACATCCAGGCCCATGTGATGGGAGGTGCCATGCATGAAGTATTTTTTATACAAAGGTTTTTCCGGATCCTGTGCTTTGACGGCCTGTGCGTCCAGTAGTCCCAGCTTGATCAGCTCCTCTTCCATTAGGGCGCCAACCGCCTTGTGATACTCTTTGATATTGTTTCCGGGTACCAGCATGGCGATGGCTTGCTTCATCACCCTGAGCACGGCGTTGTATACATCCTTTTGCCTGTCTGTGTATCTTCCATTAACCGGAACTGAGCGTGTCAGGTCGGAGGCATAGTTGGCATATTCCGCCGCCACATCCAGAAGGATCACATCTCCATCCATGCACACGTGGTGGTTCTCTATATAATGTAAAACGCACGCATTTGCACCTGAGGCAACGATGGGGGTATAAGCGAATCCGCGTGAACCCTGACGGATAAATTCATAAGCAAGTTCCGCCTCGATCTCATATTCCATCACCCCCGGCCTTATAAAGTTGAGTATCCGCCGGAAACCGCTTTCGGTGATGTTGCATGCTTTCTGGATAATGGCGATCTCCGTGTCGTTCTTGATCATGCGCAGGGCGTGCATGATGGGCGCACTCTTTTCAAAGGTCTCGATGCCGTATTTGGTTTTCATCCATTTGATGAACCTGGCATCGCGGGTTTCTACTTCGATCTTGGCCCTGGGGTGTTCGTTGGTGTTCAGATAAAGGCAGGAAGCCTCGGCCACCAACGTATCCAATACCGCCTGTAATTCGGACAACCAGTATACCGTTTTGATACCTGAAAGATTGGAAGCGGCGGCCTTGGTCAATTTCTCGCCTTCCCATATCGCAATCTCCTCGCTGGTTTCTTTTACAAAAAGAATTTCGCGGTGTTCTTCTTTTTTGGCGTCAGGAAAGATTACAAGAACGGTTTCTTCCTGATCAATTCCGCACAAATAGAACAGATCATTGTTTTGACGAAAAGCCATGATGCCATCAGCATTGGTGGGCATCACATCGTTGGAATTGAAAATGGCCATTCCGCCTTTTTTTAGTTTTTCGCGGAATCGTTCCCTGTTTTTAATGAATAACAGTTGATTGATAGCTTGGTATCTCATTTACTAATATTCGTCTAAATCGGATTTTATTTATTGGAACCGTCTGTTAAATTTGCATCAGCTAATATAGTTTTTTTAGCATAGCGTTTCACGAAATCCCATCTCCATGAGCGGTTCTTCTGCCATTTTGAAATCATCCCTGGCGAAAAAGTACTGGATGGCCTTTACCGGTCTCTTCTTGTGTTTGTTCCTGATCGGACACCTTGCAGGTAATCTCCAATTGTTTATGTCAGGATATGAAGGCCGTTTGCAATTCAATGAATATGCGGTTTTCATGACCACCAATCCGGCGGTAAAGCTTCTGTCTTACCTGACCTACCTCAGTATTATTTTTCATGCGATCGACGGCATTATGCTCACGGTTGCAAACAAGAAAGCCAGACCGGTCGCCTATGCCAGCAACAACGCCGGAGCCAACAGCGCCTGGGCTTCCAGGAACATGGCGGTGCTCGGACTGATCCTCCTGATCTACATTGTGGTGCACATGTCGGACTTCTGGTACGAGTACAAATTCGGCGCGCTACCTTATATGACTGCACAGGACATGACCACGCCGCTGCTTAAGTCCGGAGAGGCAGTTGCCGGAGGTCAGGTGGTGAATGGAATAGTGATGGTGAACGGCCAAAGTGCCGGACCGGTGATGAAGGATTTATATACGGAAGTCATGAAGGCTTTTCAGGTACCCTGGATCGTGATCCTTTATGTCTTCAGTATGCTGGCGATGGCCTTTCATTTGTCTCACGGTTTTCAGAGTGCTTTCCAATCTCTGGGCCTCAGACATCATAAGTATACCCCACTGATCAAGAAAACCGGAACTGCGTTTGCAGTCATCGTATCCCTGCTGTTCGCAGCCATTCCGGTTTATATATTTTTCATGCACTGAATTCATTAAGATTCCATATACCATGGCATTGAACTCAAGAATTCCCGAAGGTCCGCTGGAAACAAAGTGGAAAGATCACAAGAGCCACGTTCCGCTTGTAAGCCCGGCCAATAAACGACTCATTGATGTGATCGTTGTGGGTACCGGCCTTGCAGGTGCTTCAGCAGCCGCCTCATTGGCGGAGTTGGGCTATAATGTAAAAGCCTTCTGCTTTCAGGATAGCCCCAGGCGTGCTCACTCCATTGCTGCCCAGGGAGGAATCAATGCCGCAAAAAATTACCAGAACGATGGGGATAGCGTATTCAGACTCTTTTATGATACGGTAAAAGGGGGCGACTACCGTTCCCGGGAAGCCAACGTGTACCGGCTGGCCGAAGTGTCCGCCAGTATCATCGACCAGTGTGTGGCTCAGGGGGTGCCTTTCGCAAGAGAATACGGTGGATTGCTCGACAACCGCTCTTTCGGTGGTGTACAGGTTTCCAGAACTTTTTATGCAAAAGGTCAGACCGGACAGCAGTTGTTATTGGGTGCGTACTCTGCATTAAGCCGTCAGATAGGTAAGGGAAAGGTGAAGATGTATAACCGCCATGAGATGCTGGACCTTGTCATCGTTGATGGAAAGGCCCGAGGCATTATCGCACGTAACCTGATCACCGGCGAGATCGAGCGCCACTCAGCACATGCCGTACTGATCTGTAGCGGTGGATATGGAAATGTATTCTTCTTGTCTACCAATGCCATGGGTTCCAACTGCACCGCGGCATGGAAGGCACATAGGAAGGGCGCCTACTTTGCCAATCCGTGCTATACACAGATCCATCCGACCTGTATTCCGGTTTCAGGTGAATACCAATCGAAACTGACCCTGATGTCCGAGTCATTGAGGAACGACGGAAGAATCTGGGTGCCGAAGAAAAAGGAAGATGCTGAAGCCATCCGCGCCGGCAGCAAGAAACCTACGGAGATCGCCGAAGAAGATCGTGACTATTACCTGGAACGGAGATACCCTTCCTTCGGAAATCTCGTGCCTCGGGACGTAGCTTCCAGAGCAGCCAAGGAAAGGTGTGATGCCGGATTCGGAGTGAATGCCACTGGTGAGGCGGTCTATCTTGACTTCACATCAGCTATTGAGCGCTACGGAAAAACAGCTGCCAATACAGGCGGTATCCACAACCCGACGAAAGAGCAAATCCTTGAAATGGGCCGTAAAGTGGTGGAAACCAAATACGGCAACCTTTTCCAGATGTATGAAAAGATCACGGATGACAATCCGTATTTCACACCGATGAAAATATATCCCGCCGTGCATTACACGATGGGGGGAATCTGGGTGGATTATAACCTGATGACTTCCATTCCGGGTTGCTATGCCTTAGGTGAAGCGAACTTCTCCGATCACGGCGCCAACCGCCTGGGGGCCTCTGCGCTCATGCAGGGACTGGCAGATGGCTATTTCGTGATCCCTTACACCATCGGCGAATACCTGTCCAACGATATCCGTACCGGACCGATCTCTACAGATAGCCCTGAATTTGTGGAAGCCGAAAAGCAGGTGCGCGAAAAGATCAACCATTTCCTTTCGAACAATGGCAAACATTCTGTAGACTATTTCCACAAACGCCTTGGAAAGGTGATGTGGGATAAATGCGGAATGGCAAGGAATGCCGCAGGACTGAAAGAGGCCATGGAAGAGATCAAAGCCATCCGTGAAGAGTTCTGGAAGGATGTGAAAGTTCCCGGTAAGGCAGAAGAGTTCAACCAGGAACTGGAGAAAGCCGGACGTGTGGCAGACTTCCTGGAGCTGGGTGAATTGATGTGCAAGGACGCACTTCAACGTGAAGAATCCTGCGGAGGACATTTCCGGGAAGAACATCAAACAGAAGAAGGTGAAGCAAAAAGGGATGATGCCAGTTTTACCTATGTGGCCGCCTGGGAACACAAGGGTGAACCCGCCGATGCAGTGCTTCACAAGGAAGAACTGAAGTATGAAAACATTGAGCTGAAACAACGCTCCTATAAATAACCTAAAGCACAGAGACAAGATGAACCTTAACCTCAGGATCTGGCGCCAGAACGGCCCCAACGACAAAGGCAGGATCGAAGAATACAAGGTCACCGATATTTCACCTGACCAGTCTTTCCTCGAAATGATCGACGTGCTGAATAATAAATTGATCGAAAGCGGTCAGGATCCGGTAGCCTTCGACCATGATTGCAGGGAAGGTATCTGCGGGATGTGCAGCATGTTCATCAACGGTGAAGCGCACGGCCCGGGTCGCGGAATCACGACTTGCCAACTGCATATGCGCTCCTTCAAAGATGGTGACACCATCACCATTGAACCCTGGAGGGCACAAGCATTTCCGGTGGTCAAAGACTTGGTGGTTGACCGCTCGGCCTTCGATCGCATCATGTCGGTGGGTGGCTTTGTATCCGTCAATACATCCGGTAACACCATCGATGCGAATGCCATTCCTGTCCCAAAGGAGAATGCGGATAAAGCATTTGATGCCGCTACCTGTATCGGTTGTGGTGCGTGTGTGGCTACATGTAAAAATGCGTCTGCCATGTTGTTTGTTTCAGCCAAGGTGAGCCAATTGGCCTTGTTGCCTCAGGGTAAAGCCGAAGCCCGCCAGAGGGTATTGAACATGGTGAAACAGATGGATGAAGAAGGCTTTGGAAACTGCACCAATACCGGTGCCTGTGAAGTGGAATGCCCCAAGGAGATCTCCTTGGAAAACATTGCACGTATGAACAGGGAATACCTTAGCGCAGCCATTACCTCAGAATCCTGAATGTGATTCAAAGGCCTTCCGGGCCGATTTTATCTTCGTTTCTTTCATAAGGAATGTCAGGCATTTGAATGGTTCTTAATGAAGAGAAGAACTTTTTGAGGATTGCCACGTAGAATAGTTCTCCGTAACCATGATCGTGCATTCTTATGAAACAGAATTTACCCACCTCCGGATTTTCTTTTCTTTTATTTTTTCTGCTCATTTCTTCCCTTGTCGCTACGGCCAATACCTATTATTGGGTAGGGGGCAAAGGCCAATGGATGGCCGGCTCGGCTACGTTCTGGTCCAATGCTTCCGGTGGCGCACCGGGTGCAGGTCCCCCCACCGCGGCTGATACGGTTGTGTTTGATGCGGGCTCCTTTGCCCAGGCCGGTGATACCATATTTATCAGTGGAAACGTGCATGCCGCCAAAGTCATATGGAGCGGTGTTTCCAATTTTCCTGTATTCAGTCAGGCGGTGACGGATACCCTTTTTATTGGAGGAAGCTTTTTTATCGACCCCAACATGGCACTGGATATGCACGGGACCATCGTGTTCAACGGCCTCTCCGGAACCAATTTCATACATACCAACGGGAAGTTGCTGGATGCGGATATCCTCTTTGCCGGTGATGCACAATGGCATCTCTCGAGCGATCTGGAATCCCAGAAAACCATCATCCTGAGGCAGGGAGGTTTTCATACCAAAGGGTATTATCTGCGATGTAATGTTTTTGATGGCCACGGTTTACAAAGTTTGATCCGAACCCTTACCCTCGACACATCTCTGGTGCGCATTACGGAAACCTGGGATATGACGCAAACAGCCGGATTGACTTTCGATCCGGGTACATCCCTTATCGAGGTGGTCAGGATTCCCGGCCAAGGGAATTTCCGCGGGGGCGGATTGGCTTACCACGATGTGACCTTTTACGCCACACAGCTTACCGTAACCGGAAGTAACCAATACCATTTCCTTAAGCTAGATACAGGTACGGTCACCATCCCGGCATCCGCGGCACAAAGCTTCAGCACACTTGAATCACAGAATCCCGGTGTAAAAACAACCATACAATCAAGCTCGAGTACAAAGGCACAGTTAGTCTCTTTGTCAGGAAAACGCACATGTCTATTGGGAATGAACTTCAGCAACATTGCTTTTTCCGGTGGATCATGTTATGCCAAGAATTCAGGGCAGTCGAATTGTACCGGAGTAACGATCGCACCATGCCCGGCTCCGCTTAGTGCTACCATTTCCAATAAGGTGAATGTAACATGCAACGGAGGCAATAACGGTTCTGTAACGGTGAGTGCCAGTGGTGGCACAATGCCCTATTCCTATCTGTGGGATGATGCCCAGCAACAGACGACCAATAAGGCCACAGGATTAACTGCAGGCACTTACACCGTGCGCGTGATCGATGTCGATAAAGATACGGTCTGGGCCACCGCAACATTAAATGAGCCCACGGCGATAGCTCACATTTTCGCTGAAACACAGGCCAGTTGTCAGAGCAGTTGCAACGGTTCTTTGATGGTGAACGTTACCGGCGGTTCGGTTCCCTATACTTATATGTGGAGTGACCCTGACGGACAAACCACCCAAACCGCTTCCAATCTTTGTGCTGGCGATTATACGGTTTCTGTAACTGACGCCATCGGATGTATGGTGAGCTTTAATTATGGCCTCACCAGTACGGGTGCAGATCCGAAGTTATCAGGCCAGGTGAACTATTCCGGTGGCGGGGCCTCCGGATTGAAAGTAAGACTGTTGAAATTCAAGACTGGTGGCGTCATGCCTGCCGTGGATTCTGTTTACACGGACGGCTCGGGAAATTACAGTTTCCCCGCTGTGCCCTCCGGTAACTATATCCTTCATGTTCGTACCGATACAACCCTATACCCGCAAACGGTAAGTACTTTCCATGACACGGTATTCAGATGGAGCGACGCCATACAGTTTACCGTAGATTGTGATGACAGTACCTCTAAAGACATCACCCTGGTGGAGTTTCCGCCGCAGAACGGCGATGGAAAGTTGTCCGGAACAGTTGTCAGACGTGGCCCCAACAAGAAGGGTGAAACCAATGTGATCTTCGGTGACCCCATTCCCGATGTGGACATCGTCATCCGCTCCAAGCCGGCCGGAATGATGAAAGGAGAAACCAAAACGAATGGATCAGGATATTATGAATTCTCCAACATCGAACCGGGTGACTACGACCTATGGGTGGATATTCCCGGTCTGCCGATGGACAGTACCTGGGAGGTATCCGTAACGGCCAGTGATACCATTTTTACGCAGATGGATTTCGTGGTGGATTCCAATGCCATCGATATCCCGGATGATATCACCACCAGTCTGCCTCCAATGCCTTCATCCGGTGTGGTACTTCAGGCATTCCCCAACCCGTTCAGTTCGAACACCACACTCATATACAGACTGCCGGAAAGTGCACAGGTCAGGCTGGAGATCGTGGACATGGTCGGAAGAACGGTATCTCTGGTTGATGAAGGATTCAGGCAAAAAGGAGACCATAAGCAAACCATCAACTCCGGACAAGCAGGTATGATCCCCGGTGTGTATTTCGCCAGGATCACGGTTGACGGAAATGTTTCGGTCACCAGGCTTCTTTTGATAGAATAGAAAAGATGAATGAAGAGTTAAGAATGAAGAATTAAGAATTAAGACGTTGACTATATAGGTCGCCGAATCATATTGGCTTCGTTTGAGAAACGAGTATGTTTTAGACAAATTCCCTGCCTCGCCGGACAGGCAGGGGATCTGTAATCTGATGTTAGGCGAAGGTTGCACCTTCGTCTGTCTATCCTGTAGCTTTAAGCTACTTCCTTTATCTTAGCTTTCAGTGCTGGTAGCTGAAGAAGAGTTCTCAGTAGAAAATACCAAAGTGGAACGCTTTGAAGATAACAAGACAAAGGTACACCTGTCCCGGGAGTAGAGCTATCCGGGAACCTTCACCCAACATCAGGCCCGGTACAGATTAATATGGTCATCTGCCTTCTGCCCTCTCACCTTCTGCCTTCCCATTAAGTCCTGAATCACATGGAAGCGAAATGCTTTCATCCTCACTTTTTTTCACTTCGTCGCTCCGGAATATGTGGTCATTGGCGTTATATATGCATTAATACGTAAACCTTTTCATTGATGCGACGTACATAAGGGTCTCCGTAACCAACGTGCAGCATATGAAACAGAGTGTACCCGCATTTAAGCTCCCCCTTGTCCTCTTTTTTCTCCTGTTCTCTTCCATGATCGCCTCGGCCGCTACCTATTATTGGGTTGGTGGTAATGGTACATGGGATGGCGTATCCCCAACTTTCTGGTCCAACGCCTCAGGCGGTGCACCAGGCGCAGGACCACCCACTGCGGGTGATACTGCGATATTCGATGTGAACTCGTTTACACAGGCTGGTGATACCGTATACCTTTCAGGCAATGTCTTTGCCGCTAAGGTGGAGTGGAATGGTGTAGCTAACTTTCCGACATTCAGTCAGGCCTATGGCGATACCCTTTTATTAGGAGGTTCCCTGATCATTGATCCGAACATGGCCCTCGACCTGCATGGCACGATAAAGTTCAACGGGTCATCGGGAAATCACATCATCGATACACACAGCAAACTCCTTGATGCCGATATCCGGTTCAACGGTACGGCGCAATGGGAGCTGGCAAGTGACCTGGAGACACTGAAGAACATCATCCTTAATCAAGGAAACTTCAACACCAAAGGATATTACCTGCGGTGTTTTGTTTTTGACGGACATGCGTCTCAATCTCTTACGCGTAGTCTGACCCTGGATTCGTCGTATGTGCGCATCAATGATACCTGGGATATGTCATCCACCACAGGCCTGACCTTTGATGCAGAACAATCCGTTATTGAGATCAACAAGATACCCGGACAGGGGAACTTCTTCGGTGGAGACCTCACCTATAATGAAGTCACATTCTATTCAGGACAGGTTGTGGCAACCGGAGACAATCAGTTTAATAAACTTGAAATAGATTCTGGATATATCACTTTCCCTGCCGGTGCTACACAATCATTTAATGATTTCGCTACAAATAACGTCGGATTTCAGGTGACGATCAATTCAGATAGCCCCGGCACTCAAACAAACCTGACCTCATTGTCCGGAAAGAGAGTGTGCATGGATAACATGTACCTGAGCGATATTGCCTTTTCCGGCGCTTCATGTTATTCTTCCGCCAGTACGGATGGAGGTAATAATGCAGGCATTACGTTTGCATCATGTCCTCCGGCATTGTCCGCGACTATCACCGATACGGTTCATGTAACTTGTAACGGCGCTTCCGATGGATGGGCTGTAGTGTACCCGAGTGGTGGAACACCACCATATAGTTATCATTGGGATGACCCTTCCATCCAAACCACAGATACGGCCGTCGGACTAGCTGGTGGGTTTTTCAACGTACTGGTAACTGATGCCGACAATGATTCTGCCTGGGCTTCTGTAAATATCAATGAACCTGGTTTGTTGAATGCAGGTCCAATCGTAAATAATCTCACTTGTGTTGGGTCATGCGATGGCGATGCGAATATCAATCCAACCGGTGGCGTACCTCCTTATAGTTATCTCTGGGATGCCAATGCCGGTAATGCAACCACGGTATCTGTCAATAGTCTTTGCCTTGGTTTCTATCTTTATACAGTTACCGATAACAACGGTTGTTCTTTCAGCGATACGGTCTTTATCAATGATCCTCCCAGTCCGCTTGCTTTGGGAATGGACAAAGGCGACGTGCTTTGCAACGGATCCTGCGACGGATTCGGTGTGGCCCAGCCAACCGCCGGAACACCACCTTACAGCTTTCAATGGGATATCAATGCCGGTTACCAAACCAACGACACAGCTACCGGTCTTTGTGCCGGACATTACCTGGTGACCGTAACCGACAACAACGGCTGTATTGCAGTTGATTCTGTTGATGTTGGTGAACCGTCAGCACTATCCATTGGATTTAACTCCGGTGATGCACTGTGTTCCGGAGCTTGTGATGGTTTTGCAAAAGCAAACCCAA
This sequence comes from Flavobacteriales bacterium, assembly GCA_020435415.1. Lineage (NCBI taxonomy): Bacteria > Pseudomonadati > Bacteroidota > Flavobacteriia > Flavobacteriales > Flavobacteriales bacterium. The sequence goes on along the minus strand of JAGQZQ010000017.1, from coordinate 23,372 downwards.
GTGGAGGAGTGCCTCCGTATTCCTTCCAATGGGATTCCAACGCAGGAAGCCAGACAGTAGACTCCGTGGGCAGCCTTTGTTCCGGAACTTATTTTGTCACGGTAACCGACAACAATGGTTGCCAGTCTTCAAACAGTATTATCATCACCGAACCTTCCGTTCTGACGAACGCCATGACGCCTGTCAATGGTGCCATGTGTCCCGGATCCTGCGATGGCAGTGCAAAGGCAAATCCTACCGGTGGTGTTGCACCCTATACCTTCCAGTGGGATTCCAATGCAGGCAGTCAAACCGTAGACTCGGTGGGCGGACTTTGTGCAGGAACGTATCTATTGACTATCACTGACAACAACGGTTGTATGATCGTTGATTCTGCAATGATCAATGAACCCACGCCGATGTATCCGATCTTTAATAAGGGTGATGCATTGTGCGCCGGTGCATGCGATGGTTTTGCAAAGGTAAATCCCACAGGAGGAGTGCCTCCGTATTCCTTCCAATGGGATGCCAATGCAGGGAACCAAACCGTGGATTCTGTCTTCGGTCTTTGCGCAGGATGGTATTTTATTTCGGTGACTGATAACAATGGATGTTTTGTAGTTGATTCCGTAGAGATCATGGAACCATCTGCAGTGATGACCAGCTTCGGTGCGGTGATGGGCCCTCAATGTAACGGTGGATGTGATGGCTATGCCAAAGTGCTTCCAACCGGCGGTGTTGCTCCGTACTCTTTCCAATGGGATATCAACGCAGGTTATCAAACTGTTGACAGTGCATCCGGTCTTTGTGCAGGCATGTATTACGTCACCGTCACCGATAACAACGGTTGTACGGCGGTTGACTCAATCACGATCAATGAACCCGGATTGCTCAATGCATCCTTCAACAAAGGAGATGTGTTGTGCGCCGGCGCTTGTAACGGTTTTGCAAAAGTAAATCCTGCAGGTGGTGTAGCACCATACACTTTCCAATGGGACTCAAATGCAGGATCAGCCACGGTTGATTCCGTAGGTGGCCTTTGCATCGGCTGGTACCATGTGACCGTGACTGATAACAACGGCTGCTTCATGGCGGACTCCGTGGAGATCATGGAACCATCTGCGGTCATCACCAGCTTCGGCGCGGTAATGGGCCCTCAGTGTAATGGTGGATGCGATGGCTATGCCAAGGTGCTTCCTACCGGCGGTGTAGCCCCATACTCTTTCCAATGGGATATCAACGCAGGTTACCAAACAGTAGATAGTGCATCTGGCCTTTGCGCAGGCATGTACTATGTCACCGTAACCGATAACAACGGTTGTACTGCGGTTGACTCAATCAGCATCAATGAGCCCGGATTGCTTAATGCATCTTTCAACAAAGGAGATGTGCTGTGTGCCGGAGCATGTGACGGTTTTGCAAGAGTGAACCCGGCAGGTGGTGTAGCACCATACACTTTCCAATGGGACTCCAATGCAGGATCAGCCACTGTTGACTCCGTAGGTGGTCTTTGCATCGGCTGGTACCATGTGACCATCACCGACAACAATGGTTGCTTCATGGCAGACTCCGTTGAGATCATGGAACCACCGGTAATCACCAATGCATTTACTCCGGTTAACGCGGCTGCTTGTGCCGGAAGCTGTGATGGAAGTGCGATGGCGAATCCTTCAGGCGGCGTTGCTCCCTATTCTTTCCAATGGGATATCAACGCAGGTTATCAAACCACCCAAACGGCAACCAATCTGTGCACAGGAAATTATCTTGTGACTATCTCCGATAACAATGGCTGTACTTATGTAGATAGCGTATTCATCGGAGAACCTGCAGCCGTCATGACAACCTTTAACAAAGGTGATGTGTTGTGTGCCGGTTCATGCAATGGTTTTGCAAAAGTGAACCCAACCGGTGGTACCCCACCATACAGCTTCTTGTGGGACTCCAATGCCGGTTCAGCCACGGTTGATTCCGTAGGTGGCCTTTGCATCGGTTGGTACCATGTGACCGTCACCGATAACAACGGTTGCTACATGGCAGACTCCGTGGAGATCATGGAGCCATCTGCGGTCATCACCAGCTTTGGTGCTGTGATGGGACCTCAATGTAATGGTGGATGCGATGGCTATGCCAAGGTGCTTCCTACCGGCGGTGTAGCCCCATACTCTTTCCAATGGGATGCCAATGCCGGTAACCAAACAGTGGATAGTGCCTTCGGTCTTTGCACAGGCATGTACTATGTCACGGTGACCGACAATAACGGTTGCATGGCGGTTGACTCGATCAGCATTGCCGAACCAGGATTGCTCACCACAGCATTTAACAAAGGTGATCTGCTCTGCAACGGCACCTGTAACGGTTTTGCAAAAGTGAACCCGACCGGTGGTGTGCCGCCATTCAGCTACCAATGGGATGCCGCTGCCGGCTCTGCGACGGTTGATTCCGTAGGTGGTCTTTGCATGGGATGGTATCATGTAACAGTAACGGATAACAACGGTTGCTTTACCGAAGACTCAGTGCAGATCATGCAACCAAACCCGATTGTTATTAATACCAATAAAGGAGATGAACTGTGTGCCGGCGCCTGCAATGGCTTTGCCAGGGCAATGGTTTCCGGTGGCGCTGCTCCATATCTGTACAGCTGGGATGATCCGCAGGGGCAAACCACAGATTCAGCATTTGGACTGTGCCCTGGTAATTATCATGTCACTGTCACCGACAACAATGGTTGTATGGCTATAGACAGTGTTCTGATCAGCGGGGCAACCTCGATCATCACCACTGTCAATGGCAATGACCCGAATTGTTCCGGTGCTTGTGATGGTGATGCGAATGTAAATGCCACTGGTGGTGTGCCGCCATATACCTTCCAATGGGATGCCAATGCAGGTAATCAGAACACTCAACTGGCAACCGGTTTGTGTGCTGGCATGTACTATGTGACGGTCACCGGCAGTAACGGTTGTAGTGTGGTGGATTCGATTACCCTGAATGATCCTCCGGGAATGGTGATCACGTCCATTAACAAAACAGATGTGCTTTGTCATGCATCATGCAACGGTACAGCCACGGTTAACTTCTCCGGTGGTACCGCACCTCACACGATTCTGTGGGATGATCTGAGCAACAGCACATCTGCAAGTGTCAACGCCCTTTGCGCTGGCTGGTACCACGTCACGGTAACTGATAACAACGGATGTTTCATAACAGACTCTGTTGAGATCACCGAGCCTTCGGATATCGTCCTTACCCCGTCCACCAGCAACGCAACTTGTGGTGGTGCGAACGGATCAGGTACGATATCTGTCACCGGTGGCGTATCTCCATACACCTTCCAATGGCCGGCTAATGCTGCTTCCCAAACCACAGCCACAGCTAATAATCTGACCAGTGGTAATTACCTGGTGATGGTTAGTGATGCCAATGGCTGCATGGATAGCGTAGTGGTGATCATCAATGAAACCGGTGGTCCGTCACTGACAGTTGGCAAAACAGATGCATCTTGTTTTGGTGCCTGCGACGGAACAGCTACCGCAAACCCGTCGGGTGGAACTACTCCGTATGCTTATCAATGGGGTCCGTTGACCGGTAATCAAACGACACAAACAGCTACGAACCTGTGCAAAGGTTTGTACTACGTGACGGTAACGGACGGTTCAGGTTGTAGTTCGGTGGATACAGTGTCCATTATGGAACCAGGAGAGATCACCATGACCTTCAGTGAGACACCAGCGTCTTGCCAAAGCTACTGTGATGGTACCCTTATGGTAACTCCGGTAGGTGGCGCCACGCCTTACGGTTTCTTGTGGGATGATCCGTCTGCACAAACAACGCAGACTGCTATTAACCTTTGCCCCGGAGCCCATAATGTGACAGTTACCGATGCGAACGGTTGTTCGGCTACCATGGGTCAGGCCGTATCATTCACCGGATCTGATCCGATCTTAACCGGACAAGTGAAGTATTCAGGTGGTGGTGCTTCCGGACTGAAGGTGAAGGTGCTGAAGTACATGTCGGGTGGTGTGATGCCGGCGGTTGACTCCACCTATACGGATGGTTCAGGAAACTATAGCTTCCCGAACCTGCCTGCCGGAACGTACATTCTGCATGCACGCACCGATACCATTCTGTATCCGCGCACCATGAATACGTTCCACGATTCTACCTTCCAGTGGAATACGGCCACGCAATTCACACTGTCTTGCGATGACAGTACCTCCAAGGATATTACCCTGGTGGAAGTGCCTCTCCAGAATGGTCAGGGTAGATTGGCGGGAACCATTGTCAAAGGTGGTACCAATAAAGCGGGTGTCTTTGATGTGATCACCGGCGATCCGATCCCGGATGTGGACATCACCCTGAGATCCAAACCTGCCGGTATGGTGAAAGGAAACACCAAGACCGATGGTTCAGGTCGCTACGAGTTCTTTAACATCGAACCCGGTGATTATGATCTGTGGGTTGATATTCCCGGTCTGCCAATGGATAGTACCTATGAAGTGAATGTAAGTGCAAACGACAGCGATTTCACAGAGCTTGACTTCATGGTGGATTCCAACAGCATCTATATTCCGGATGATATTACCACAGGGCGTCCGACAATTCCTAACGTGGTCACCGACCTGAAAGCGTGGCCGAACCCGTTCAGATCAAATGCCATGTTGATCTACGGCCTGAAGGAAGATGCCCGGGTAAGACTGGAACTGGTAGATCTGGTTGGTAAGACCGTCTCCGTGGTAGAAGATGGATTCCGGAAGAAAGGTGAACATCGTCAGGTGATCACTCCGGATGAACATGGACTGATACCAGGGGTGTATCTCGCCAGACTGACAGTCAATGGAAATGTATCAACGATCCGGCTCGTGTTGATGGAATAGGAAGTAAACGCTGTGAGCCTAAGAAAAAGCCTCCCGGAAACGGGGGGCTTTTTTAATTAAGATTTAAGAATGCAGAGTTAAGAATTAAGAGGAACGTTATGCATTCAGGGCGAGGCTCTCGGCTTCGATCCAGTCGCCGTGCTCTTTGATGAGATTGATGAGCGCATCCACTGCTTCTTCTGAAGGAATGTTGCGTTTTACCACCTGTTGTCCTTTGTATAGGGTAATGACACCGGGACCCGTTCCTACATATCCGTAGTCGGCATCAGCCATTTCTCCAGGCCCGTTCACGATACATCCCATGATGCCGATCTTCACACCTTTGAGATGACTGGTACGTTCTCTGATCCGGGCTGTGGTTTCCTGCAGGTCGAACAGCGTGCGTCCGCACGAAGGACACGAGATGTACTCGGTTTTTGAGATGCGAGTCCGTGTTGATTGAAGAATACCAAAGGAGGTCCGGTTCAGCAGGGAAGATGAACATTCCGGGTGTCGTATCCAGATGCCTTCAATAAGACCGTCGAGTAAAAGTGCTCCCAGATCCGTTGCAGCATATAACGGCCATGTCTGGTCGTCTTCGGTGTAATAGACCTCAGCAAACACGGGGTTTGTCACTTCCTGCCGGATGAATTCGATGACTGTATTCCTCAGGTCGGCCATGATGAGGGAATGAGTACTTCTCAGGATGATCGATGCTTTTGGGTGGGCTTTCAACTTTTCAATGAAGTCATCATTCACATCCTGCGTGAGTACCCTTACCATGAATGGTTGTTCCGCAGGCCATGAAGTTTCCGTAGCATCCATAACCTTCATGTTATGACTGCCGGTGGTGTCTGCGTTCTCCAGAAGATGCAATGTTCCGGGAAGTTCGAAAGAGGGTGGATGATCACCTACGTATAGGAAATCACAGGCCTGATCATCAATCCGCCACTTGTCCAGTTTCTCGGAATACCTGTAGCCCAGTGGGGTCAGATCGGCAGGCTGCAGGTCTTTGCCGGCACTCAAATCCATAATGATCCTCGGTACCTGTTCACCACCTGTAAAGCCGATAGCATGGCTTGTTTTTTTGCTGTGCTCGTATGGATTGTATGGCAGGTCCCTGCGCTCGGGCAAAGGGGGCTGACTGGATCTTAATGCGTACCTGTCTGCCAATGCCTGTGCGACAGGAATCTCAGCCTCGGGTTCTTCCGTCAGGGAAACCCGGATGGTATCTCCCAGTCCATCTTCAAGCAATGTTCCGATGCCTACAGCTGACTTGATCCGGCCATCTTCACCGTCTCCCGCCTCGGTCACACCCAGATGCAGGGGGTAATTTCTTCCTGTTACCCTCATGTGAGATACCAATAACCGGTATGCCTGTACCATCACCTGGGTATTGCTGGCCTTCATGGAAAGCACGATGTTGTGGTATCCCATGTCCTCGCAAATATTTACGAATTCCATGGCTGATTCCACCATTCCTTGAGGGGTGTCACCGTAACGACTTAGGATGCGATCAGAGAGTGATCCGTGATTGGTGCCGATACGCATGGCTGTGCCGTATTCCTTGCAGATGGATACCAGGGGAGCGAAACGTTTCCGGATGCGTTCCAGTTCCGCCGCATACTCCTCGTGGGTGTATTCAATGTTGGCAAATTTCTTTTTATCGGCATAGTTGCCCGGGTTGACCCTGACCTTTTCTACAATCCGTGCGGCCAGTTCTGCTGCGTTGGGAGTGAAGTGGATGTCGGCAACAAGGGGAGTGTCAAATCCTGCGGCGTGGAGCTGTCGTCTGATATCTTTGAGGTTCTCCGCTTCTTTCAGACTGGGTGCGGTGACCCTCACCAGTTCGCAGCCTGCTTCTATCATCCGGATGCTTTGCGCAACCGTAGCAGCGGTGTCCATGGTATCCGTGGTGGTCATGGATTGTACACGAATGGGGTGATCCCCGCCGATGCCCACGGACCCTACCATGACTTCCCGGGTGCGCCAGCGCTCATAGCGTGTAAGGCTTACGCAATAGGGATTGTCTTTATGAACATGCACTTGTTCCACAGCCGCAAAGTTACAAACAATTGCAGGTTATGCGATGTAGTGTATACAGGCTTTTTAAAGAAGGTAATTTTTTATCCGCCAAAAGCATTTTCACCGGTGACATCCATTCCAGTGATCAGGAGGTGAATGTCATGGGTACCTTCATAGGTGATGACCGATTCAAGATTCATCATATGCCTCATGATCGGGTATTCACCGGTGATACCCATTCCACCATGAATCTGTCGTGCTTCCCTGGCGATCTGGAGTGCCATATTTACATTGTTGCGTTTGGCCATGGATATCTGGGCAGGGGTGGCGCGATCTTCGTTGCGCAACTGACCGAGTCGCCATACCAGCAGTTGGGCCTTGGTAATCTCGGTGATCATTTCCGCCAGTTTCTTTTGCTGCAACTGAAATCCTCCGATGGGCCTGCCGAACTGGATCCTTTCTTTCGAATAACGCAATGCCGAATCATAACAATCCAATGCCGCACCAATGGCGCCCCAGGCAATACCATAGCGTGCGGAATTCAGACAGCTGAGCGGGCCTTTCAAACCTTTGATGTCAGGAAAAATATTCTCCTTCGGTACCTTCACATTGTCGAACACCAACTCTCCGGTGGCCGAAGCACGGAGCGACCATTTGCCATGGGTTTCCGGTGTGGTGAAGCCGTCCATGCCACGCTCAACAACCAGTCCGCGAATCTCATCCTGGTCGTCTTTCGCCCAGACCACGGCGATATCCGCAAAGGGAGCATTGGATATCCACATCTTGGCGCCATTGAGGATATAATGATTTCCTTTGTCTTCGATGCGGGTAATCATCCCTCCCGGATTTGAACCATGGTCGGGTTCGGTGAGTCCGAAACAACCCATCATTTCTCCGGTGGCAAGTTTCGGGAGTAATGCCTTTTTCAAATCTTCCGTGGCATATTTCCAAATGGGATACATCACCAGTGAGGTTTGAACGGATGCAGTGGACCGGATACCGGAATCACCTCTTTCAAGTTCCTGCATGATGAGACCGTAGGCAATCTGGTCCAGGCCATGGCCACCGTATTCCTGCGGGATATAAGACCCGAAAGCGCCGATTTCTCCCAATCCTTTTAGCAGGTGCATGGGAAAGGTGCAGGTTTGTGCCGCATCTTCAATAATTGGTGTCACTTCTTTTTTTACCCATGCCCTGGCAGATTCACGGATCAGCCGATGTTCCTCGGTGAGCAGTTCGTCAGCAAGGTAATAGTCGTGTGGTTGGTATCTATCGTCAGCCATGGTCAGCGAATAATTTAATTTACGACATGCAAATGTACATGTGGTCTCTGTTAAATTTGAAGGGATGAGAATAGGACAAAATTAGAAGAATTTGTAATTTGTCCCTATTAAGTTTGACTTTCCCTCCAAATCCTTTCTGCATCGTATGTTAAGCAACAAAAAACCAACACTATGAAAAAGTTTGCTTTGTTAAGCATCTCCCTGATGTGTACATTAATCGTTTTTGACGCATTACTGAATCCTGCCTGGACACGTTCAACCGGCGCACCAGGCGGTCATACGGGTAATCCTTCTGATAATGGTGGCAATACCTGCACCGAATGCCACACCGGAAGCAGTGCTACCCCGGTCACCGGCTGGATAACATAGGATGGCCCGTCGGATAATAAATACGTGCCCGGAGCCACTTATACCATTACCTGCACGGCAACCGAGGCCGGGCTTACAAAGTATGGTTTCCAGGCTTCATCCTTCGATCTCAATGGTGATATGGTTGGGACCCTGGTGCCTACAAATACCTCGGAAACTCAAATTGTAACATTCAACTCAAAAAGCTATATCACTCACAAAAGTGCGGGAACGGCCGGGTCGGGTTCCAGAACATGGACCTTTGATTGGACCGCACCTTCAAACGGAGCGGGCATCGTAAGTATTTACGCCGCATTTAACTGTACAAATTCCAGTAATACATCCTCCGGTGATCATATCTATAATTCTGTACTTGTGTTGCAGGAAAGCACAACCGGAGTGGAGAATCCTTTATCAGGGAAAGAGGTAAACCTTGCATTGCATCCGCAACCGGTCACGGAATTGATGAATGTGTCCTTCGATGTTCTTTCCGGTGATAATGTGCAGATTCTTATTTATGACATGACCGGTAAAAAGGTAAGCAGCCTGCTCAACGAGACCCTTCCGGCAGGGGCTTTCTCAAGAACTTTCAACAGGAGTGAGCTACTGATCGGCGACGGACTATACTTCATCCATGTTATGATGGGAGATAAGCATTATGTGCAGAAACTGATGTTCCTGTAATTTGGTCGGATTTTTGTGTAGATCAAATGACCAATCTCCAGATGATGCGAAGTACACTGTTCATTTTCCTGTTTGCCGGTTTATTTGTGTCCTGTACCAGTGACAGGGAAGAGGTGCCGCAGATTGAAGTGTGTGATACCCTGAGTAGCGGGTATAACGCAAATGTCAAACCGATTATTCAATCTAATTGCGCGGTCTCCGGATGCCATCAGGGAAGTTTCCAATATGGTGATTTCACCAAATACAGTGTAGTGAAATCCAAAGTGGATCAGGGAACCTTCAGGCAAAAGGTTCTTATAACAAAGGAAATGCCACCTTCAGGAACACTTAATGATATTGATCTTCAGATATTGACCTGCTGGGTAAATAAAGGCGCACCAAATAATTGAACAATTCCGGCCTCCCAATTTCAAATATCAATCCTCAGGTAATGAAACAAAAACTTTTAATAGCGGTAGCCCTTCTGCTTGTCTTTCAGACGACCATGGCTCAACTTTATATTTTCAGGGAAAGTAAAATCACATTCTTTTCAGAGGCTCCTCTTGAGAATATAGAGGCGGAAAATAAAACGGCAAGTAGTCGCATCAACAGTGTAAACAATGATATAGCCGTAAAGGTTCCTGTCAAGGGATTTACATTTGAAAAGAAACTGATGCAGGAACACTTCAACGAAAATTACATGGAGAGTGAGAAGTTTCCCTATGCAACATTTGCCGGAAAGATCCAGGAACAGATCGATTATTCAAAAGATGGAACTTCCCAGGTATCGGCTATCGGCACTATGAAGATCCATGGTGTGGAAAAGGAGGTGACATTGAAGGGAACGCTCACTGTCAAGGGAAAAAATCTGGTGCTTCATGCTGAATTTACTGTTCGTTTGGAAGATTATAATATCAAGATCCCCAACCTTGTGGTACAGAATATCGCAGAAGAGGTTCTGGTGAAAGTGGACATAGATTATATTCCTTATGAGAAAAAATAATAGGAGGGCCTTGCTGCTGGCAGGTGCCTTGCTGTGCATGTTCGGTATGGATACCTATGCACAGGATGACCTGTTAAACATGATGGATGAGGAGGATGGAGATCTAAAGACGCCGGTTACCGCTACCTTTAAAACCACCAGGGTCATCAGTGCGCATTCGGTGGAATGCCTTGACAAAGGCGTACTGGATTTTCGCATTACCCACCGTTTTGGCAATATAGGTGGTGCCAGCGGAGGTGGTATTCACACGTTGTACGGTCTGGACAATGCAAGCAATATTCGCCTGGCACTTGAGTTGGGCATCAATGACCGGTTGATGGTGGGGGTTGGGCGAAGCAAGATGAATGAACACATCGATGGTTTTCTAAAGTGGAGTTGGCTGCAACAGATGGAAGGGAAGGGTATGCCGGTAAGCGTTGTGCTGTTGTCTACTGCTGCATTGAACCCATCCGCTGATCCCCAGGCCATCTGGAAGGTTTTTGCACATCGCTTGTCTTATGTACATCAGTTGATCATCGCCAGAAAGTTTAACCCGTCATTTTCCGCTGAAGTACTCCCTTCATTTATACACAGGAACTTTGTTCGTGCCTGGGATCATCCTGATAATGGCGGTCAGGATGAAAATGACATGTGGTCGCTTGGTGCCGCGTTCCGGTTAAAAATATCCAAGCGATCCGCCGTGGTTGCCGAATACCATCAGGTGTTTTCGCAATTCAGACAAGGCAATAGTGTATATCCTTTTTATCAACCCCTGGCGATAGGCTATGAGATTGAAACCGGAGGCCATGTGTTTCACGTGAATTTTTCCAATACCGGAGGTATCATTGAGAATGATTTTTTGGTAAGTTCGCCGGATAGCTGGGCAAAGGGAGGCATAAAACTCGGCTTCACGATTTCCCGGGTATTCCAGGTATATTGATTTACAGGAAAAGTGCAGGATACCAAAGATTCGGTTATTTATGAATGGTTCGGTGGTGCGGCATTTCTGGGTATGCAAGCCGAAAACCAACCGGAAAGTAACCATGTTTTGTCTCCTGAGATGCGCAAGGCTTATGGGAGTCATTTGTTGCCTGCAGACAATAGGGAGCCCCAGCCGATTCTCCATAACCGGGAAGACTGGATATTTCCGTTACTTCTGATCATGTTCACCATCGTGGCATGGATACGTATTTTTCATTTCAGAGGCATTCAGTTTCTGGTTAAGTCGTTTATCGCCAATAAACCGTCTAACCAGACCATGCTGGATGAGAACCTGTTGATGAAAAGGGCCGCGGTTTTCTTAAATGTCCTTTTCATACTTAGCCTGACCTTGTTTATTGATCGCGCTATGAATGTGGTTCACGCCGGATATCCCGGAAGAAGCACCGGATTGATGGGCTTCGGTGAACTGCTTCTTATCATATCCGCATTGTACCTGGTCAAAGCAGCTGTGGTCAAGGCCAGCGGATTTGTTTTTGAATTGAATAAGGTGGCCTCTGATTACCTGTTTAATTCGTTCCTCTGGCTTAAGTGGTTAGGCATTTTTTTATTACCTCTGTTGGTATTGCTGGTGTATATGCCGGCAGGGATAGACAAATTGCTGATATACATAGGATTGTTGGTCGCCACACTGCTATTTGCTTTTCGCTTGATCAGGGGTTATCAAGTGGTGGGTACGGCAGCAGGATTTTCCAGATTGCATATGATTCTTTATCTTTGCACGCTTGAAATTTTGCCTTTGGTCGTTATATTAAAACTGTTCGTCAGTTCTAATTGATAAATGACGCCCCGGGCTGAATTCGCGTCCATCAAAGATAAGGTATGAGTGTCAACAGAATTTTGATTTCACAGCCGAAACCGGAAGGGGATAAGTCTCCTTACCATGAACTGGCCAAACGTTGTAAAGTTGAAGTGGATTTCCGACCCTTCATTCACGTCGAAGCAGTCGATGCCAAAGAATTCCGGAAAGAAAGAATCAATATGCTTGACCATACGGCGGTCATCTTCACCAGCCGTAATGCGGTCGATCATTTCTTTCGCATCGCCAAGGATCTGAGGACACCGATCCCGGATACCATGAAGTATTTTTGCATATCCGAATCCACGGCTTTTTATCTGCAGAAGTATGTGGTATATAGAAAACGTAAGATATTCTATGGAAGTCAGACGTTCAAAGATTTGATGGAGATCATCAAAAAGCATAAGGATGAGAAGTTCCTTCTTCCATGCTCCGATATCCATAAGCAAGAAATTCCGGAGATGCTGGATGAGGCAGGGATCAAATACAGCAAGGCGATCATTTACAGAACCGTATGCAGTGATCTTTCTGACCTGTCCTCGCTGAACTATGATATGCTTGTGTTCTTCAGTCCGTCAGGTTTGAAATCCCTTCTGCAGAACTTTCCGAAGTTCAAACAAAACACAACCAAGATCGCTGCCTTTGGTCCCACTACTGCCAAGGCGGTTCGTGAAGCCAAACTAAGACTGGATGTGGAAGCCCCTTCCCCACAGGCTCCTTCCATGTCCATGGCCATTGAACAGTTTCTTAAGAAGAGCCGCAAATAATCCATAGGATTACTTGGGCATTCAGTCGTTCTGTGGTACATTTCCGTTTCATTACAGAAACCGGGATGCAACAGGTCATTGAAAACGGCGTCATTAAATAAGAAGCAAAGGCTTAAAAGCAGAAAAAGCATTGCCGAACTTTTCGATTCCGGCAGGACCATCCATGGCAAACCATTGAGAATCTTATGGAAGCCATTGGAACAAAAGCAATTGGCCTTCGTACAAATGGCGGTGTCTGTTCCGAAACGTCACTTTAAGAGAGCCGTGGATCGCAATGTTCTCAAGCGACGTATCCGGGAAGCCTTCAGAAGAAACAAAGGACTGTTGAAACTTTCCGCTTCAGAGACTGGACAAAGCGTAAACCTGATGATTATCTTTACAGATACGCAGATCGTATCATATCAGGTTATCGAAGACAAACTAAAGGAATTATTGCTTCGTTTGAATAAAGAGATATCTCCATAGAAGACATAGCGCAAAGGCATGAAAAACATAAAAAGAAAACTGATCGTTCTGGTTGCCGTCCTGGGTATAGGAAGTGCCTCATTCCTGTCCCTCGGCTTTTCAGAAAACTATTTCGAGGTTTCCAAGAACCTTGAAATCTTCGTAACGCTTTTCAAAGAACTGAATATCTATTACGTCGATGAAGCCAATCCGGGTGATCTGATTAAGAAGGCCATCGACTCAATGCTGGAATCCCTCGATCCGTACACGAATTTTATTCCTGAGTCCGAAATGGAGGATTATCGTTTTATGACGACCGGACAGTACGGGGGTATCGGGGCAGTGATACGAAAAGACGGCGATTATGTCGTCATTGCAGAACCTTATGAAACATTTCCCGCACACAAAGCGGGCCTGAAGGCAGGTGATAAAATTGTGGATATCGATGGCAAACCTGCCAAAGGAAAGGATACGCAGGACGTAAGTAAAGTGCTAAAAGGTGAACCCGGTACCACGGTGAACATTCGCATCGAACGCCCGGGAGAAAAGAAGCTTCTGGACATTCAACTGGTGCGTGAAGAGATCAAGATTAACAGTGTTCCATACTACGGAATGCTGGATAACGAAGTCGGATACATCAAACTCAACGGCTTTACCAGAAATGCTGCTGGTGAAGTGAAAGATGCACTGCTGGCACTGAAGGATCAGAACGCTACTTCCATCGTATTTGATCTTCGAGGAAACCCGGGTGGTCTTCTGAATGAGGCCATAGACATCGTAAACATTTTTGTGGATAAAGGCCAGCTTGTGGTCAGTACAAAAGGCAAGGTGAAAGAATGGGAAAAGGAATACCGTGCCCTGAATCTTCCGGTAGATACTGAAATACCGGTTGCAGTTCTGGTGAGCAGAGGCTCCGCATCCGCATCAGAGATTGTCAGCGGTACCTTGCAGGACCTGGATCGTGGGGTGGTCATCGGTCAACGCACTTTTGGAAAAGGACTGGTACAAACAACCCGCCCGCTTACCTACAATACCCAGTTGAAAGTAACCACCGCCAAATATTATATCCCCAGTGGCAGATGCATCCAGGCACTGGATTACTCCAACAGAAATGAAGATGGAAGTGTGGGCAAGGTTCCGGATTCCCTGATGACCGATTTTATGACTGCCAATGGAAGAACCGTGAAAGACGGAGGTGGCGTGCTCCCTGATATCCAGATGACGCCAGAACCGATTAGCAAGATCGCGGCAAGCCTCTACGGGAAGCTGCACATCTTTAACTTTATCACGGATTACATCATCGAACATCCTGAAGTCGCAAATAATACAAACTACGATATTGATGATGCGGCGTATGAAGAGTTCATTGCTTATCTGAAGGGTAAGGATTATGATTATACCACCCAAAGTGAAAGTCTTCTTGATGACCTGAAAGAGGCAGCTGAGCAGGAAAAGTACTTTGATTCCTTCGAGAGTGAGTATCTCGCGCTCAAGGAAAAGATGATGCACGACAAGACCACCGACCTCAAAACATACAAGGAACAGATCGTAGAACTTCTGGAATTGGAACTGTCAAACCGTTTCGGGTATCAGAAGGGCAAGATCAAGAAAAGTCTGACCATGGATAAAGAGGTATTGAAAGCCCAGGAAGTATTGAAAGATCAGGTGCAATACAAAGCGTTGCTTACCGTAGCTTCCGCCGAGAATACCGTTGAACCGAAAAACTAGCCGTTCCGGTCAATACTTCAGCACCTCAGCCGCATGAATGAAAAATCCCCGAGCGGGTATCTTTCTCACCGGAACGTTCATTTCTTTGGTTTGGTCTTGCTTGCGGTCGGACTGCCGTTTTCCCTTTTCCTGATTAGTCTGTCACAAATTATTCTTCTGGCCAACTGGATGGTGGCTGGGAACTGGCGTCACATCAAGGGTCGCTTCTTCGGTGATCCGCTGGCGCTGATCATGGTTTCCGTGTATGTCGCTTATGTTATCGGATTGATTCATACGCAGGATTTCCCTTATGCCTGGGAAGATCTCCGTATCAAACTTCCGTTGCTGATCCTGCCCCTTATCATCGCTACCACCGATCCTTTAACCGAAACGGAATTCATTCGAATACTCCGCATGTTTGTGGCTGCCGTCTTTACAGCCACACTGGTAAGTGTTGTGGTAAAAGCGAACCTCACCCCGATCTCCGTGGTGGATAACAGAGACATTTCCATATTCATTTCTCATATCCGGTTCAGTCTGATGGTGTGTCTTGCTGTGTTCTTTCTGGCCTGGATGCACATCAGGGATCGCGCTTCCAGGCGTTGGGTGTACATGATACTGATGGCATATTTCTTATGGTTCCTCTTTTTATTGAAAGCCATGACAGGTATTGTGATCGCCGGTGTGGTGGGTTGGTTGATGCTTTTGTTGCATGTTCAGAATAACCGCACACTGGCTGGGCGTCGGATATACCTTTTTCTGCTTTATTTGCTCCCGGTTATACCTGCACTTCTGATTGCCAATATTGTTCGTAATTACAATCTGCGCATCAAGAGCCGCATTCCCCTTAAGATGGAGGTCCTCACCCCTTACGGAAACCGATATGTTCATCAGCCGCATGATCCGACAACCGAGTCCGGCTACCTTGTATATCGCCACGTGGCATGGGAAGAACTCAAGGAAGCATGGGAAGAAAGATCGGGCATTGGGATAGACGGTAGTGACAAGAAAGGCAACCGGTTGTCTAACACCCTTATCCGATTCTTAACCTCAAAGGGATTGAAAAAAGACAGGGATGGACTTATGGCCCTTTCCGATGATGAGATCAGGGCCATTGAGAATGGGATAGCCAATGCCCGATACATGGAGGCGGATATGATCACGGCGCGTGTTGAACAAATATGTTGGGAACTGGATCGCTACCGCAGTACCGGTAACCCGGGAGGGCATTCGGTTTCGTTAAGGTTGGAGATATGGAGAACAGCTGGTTATATCATAGCTGGTCATCCCTGGTTTGGTGTGGGTACCGGTGATGTGGATGTGGCATTCAAAGAGGCATATGACCTCATGGATTCCCCGCTTTCCCCGCAATGGAGATTGTCAAGATCCCACAATCAGTTTATTTCGGTGGCCGTGAGCATTTGTGTCTTTGGTCTGCTTGTTTTTGTCTTCTCCCTCTGCTATCCGTGGATATCCGGCCGCATTCCGCACCCCGCCCTTTATCTGTCTTTCTTTACGATTGTCCTGATTTCCATGATCAACGAGGACACCCTGGAAAATCAGGTGGGGTTGACATTCTTCGCTTTTTTTAATTCGCTTCTGTTGTTTGGTCGTGGAGACCGTCGGGCCAGCAAATCTTCCGGTACACTTCCAGCGTCCGTTTAGCAGTTGCTTCACGGCTGAAGTTCTGAAGGTGTTTTCGGGCTGCACCCACCATGCTTTGCCGCAGCCCGGGCTCTTGCAGCATACGGATCACCTGTTCTGCCAATGCTTCCGCATCTCCTACCGGTGCGGACAACCCGGTTTGATTATCGATAACAATCTCCGGAATACCACCGGCGCGGGTGGCCACAACAGGAACGTCACAGGCGAAAGCATCCAGAATTGAAGTGCCCAGGCCCTCGGTCGAAGAGGTTATGAGAAATACATCTATGCCCGGTAGGATAAGCGGTATGTCTTCCCGGAAACCTGTCAGGGTAATCACATGTTCCAATGCCTTGTGCTCAATATACTCCTGGATGTTCTCCCTTAATTTTCCCTCTCCGATGATGAAGTAATGCGCTTTGATGTCTCTGGATTGAAGCACTTCCACGGTGTCAATGAATGTAAAATAGTCCTTGTGCGGAGCCAGGGCTGCCACGTTGGCGATCATGAACTCATCATCCGGAATGTTGAACTGTTGCCGGAGCTTGTTCTGTACAGGCTTTGTATCAAATCTGGTCAGATCAATGCCCGAATAAACGGTGAACAGTTTGGTTTTGTCTTTGATTCTCGGTGAGATGATGCTTCGGATCTTTTCAGATACACACAGGATACCACATATGGATTTGTGGTTGTACTTGAAGGAGGAGAAGAAGCCTCTGCGGATCCTGAAATCTACCCTCCGGCTGATCACAATGGGTACGGGGTTTCGGAAAAGGGTGGCAGACCAGACAGCAAAGCTGTGCGCATGGGCATCATGACAATGCATGATGGATATGTTCAACGATCTGCAGAGACGACTCAGCTGGAATGCAAAACCCCAATCCACCGAGCTTCTCTTTTTTAATGCAACATGCGGGATGGACATACGGTTGCAGTGTTGCTCGAGCGCAGAGCCTTTGGCACATACCACCGTTTGTGTGATGTACTCTTGTTGTTCCAGTTCACCTACGAGATATGCCAGTTGCTGCTCTCCGCCTCTCCATGATGAAGCCGTGGAAACATGCAGAATGTTGAGTGTGCGTGTACCACTCCGGATATCAGGCTTCCTTGCTGAGCGCATAGAGCATTTTGTATTTACGGTAGGTGGTGAGAGAAGATATCAGGCATATCCGCAGACCGTTGTACCCATCGAGAAAACCGGCTTTCAAAAAATAATTTCGGATAAATTTAGCGGGAGGGTGAATGAATATGGACCACCAGCCAGCCTTTCTTCCTTGCTTGTGCATGGCATGTGCGGCAATGGAAGCGAACTTCCTTGCCTGTTCCTTGTGTTGTGCTACGGTATAAAAGGAAAAGTGAAGCAGGTCTCCTTTTAATTTTCCCATATGTGATCCGGGTTGCACCAGAATTTTATCGTGGGGGTTCACACCGCCCCATGTTCCGGAACCTTTTTTGAATAACCGGATCTTTGTGTCGGGGTACCATCCGCCATGTTTAATCCATTGTCCGCAATAATTGGTCAGACGGTTCATGGCATACACATCCTGTTGCATGGTATTTTTCTCGTGTAGAATGGATGCTTTCAGGGTATCGGAGAGCGCCTCATCAGCATCCAGCGAAAGAATATATTCGTAATTCGTTTGGGTTACCGCATAGTTTTTCTGCTCGATATGGCCTTCGAATTTATGTTGTACAAATGTCACACCACGCTCTTTGCATATGGCTTCCGTATCATCTGTGGAATATGAATCCACCACAATGATCTCATCAGCCACTCCCTGCAGGGAATCGATGCAGCGACCTATGTTGCGCTCTTCGTTAAATGTGATGATAGCAGCCGATATCATGGCCATAGTGGCGCAAAGGTAGGAATCCCGTGTCTAACTACTAAGGCGTTGACCACTTTGCATGGGAAATTATATTGAGTCTGTAAACGTAATACCGAGGCGTTGGGCGAAGGTTCCCGGATCATTGCGATACCGGGACAGGTGCACCTTCGTCCTATTATCTTCAAAGCGTTCCGCTTTGGTATTTTCTACTGAGAATTCGTCCTTAGCTACCAGCACTGTAAGGTAAGATGAAGCAAGTAGCTTAAAGCTACGGGATAGACAGACGAAGGTGCAACCTTCGCCTAACCACCGAAATTCACCTTACTTAGGAATGACGGCATTCAAGCACTCTTATCATTCTAACCATTACGCATGGTAACCTTGTCATCCCGATGTACAACAAGGGATATCCAAATCTGAAAATAAGACAAATCAGTATATCTTGGAAAGTGGTCAACGCGTTAACTACTAAGGACTACCTACTATCTACTTTTATACTTACTTTGTACTACATGGATGCTGTACAATTATTAAAGGGAATTTCCGGGGGAGAACCCAAAGCACTGGCCAGGGCGATTTCCGTTGTTGAGAATGACGGGGACGCGGCTGATATGATCCTTCGTTCTCTTTCACTGGACCGGAATGTACCGGTGGTTGGTTTCACCGGTCCTCCGGGAGCTGGGAAGAGCACCCTTATTAATGAGGTGGTGAAGCAGCTTACCGGTGCCGGAAAGAGGATAGGGGTTGTAGCCATTGATCCGTCGTCACCCTTTAATATGGGAGCACTACTCGGCGATAGGATACGTATGTCCGAGCATTTTGAGAATGACCTGGTCTTTATCCGTTCACTTGCCAGCCGCCGTTCGCTGGGAGGGTTATCTGCAAAGACGATGGAAGTGGTGGATGTAATGCGTGGATACCCGTTTGATTATATCCTTATAGAAACGGTTGGTGTGGGTCAGTCTGAAGTAGAGATCGCTGGTTTGGCGGATACCACCGTACTTGTACTTGTGCCTGAAGCGGGCGATGAGATACAAACGCTTAAATCGGGTGTGATGGAGATCGCGGATATTTTTGTAGTGAATAAGGCGGATCGTCCCGGCGCCGAGGAATGGGTCAAGAACCTGGTGACCATGACCGGCGAACGTTATCATGATGCGTGGCAACCACCTGTTGTCAAAACGGTCGCCATGAAAGGAGATGGTGTGGAGGATCTGGTGGGTGCAATAAATGATCATCATGCCCACCTCTCCTCGCATGATGTCCGTAAAGCGGCCTTGTATACCGAGAAAGCCTGGAATCTGATTCAGGTATCCAGGATGAACGATGTAGACAAAGCCCAACTTGAACAACGTATTCTGGAAGGGCTTCAGAAAGGTCCCGTCAACCTTTACGCGGAACTGCGCAAGTGGGGGTATATTAACGATACGCACTGATCCGGCCGGATCAGTTTTAATTATTCCTGATAGTAAACGCGTTTCACCCGTTGGGAGATCGCTGCAAGGATTTCATACGGGATTGTTTCTGCGGCTTGTGCGAGTATGCTGATGGGCAAGCCATCGCCGAATGCAATAACCTCATCGCCTTCACGCGCAATCATCCCGGTAACGTCAAGCATACACATGTCCATGCAAATGTTTCCGATGGTGGGTGCAGGCTTTCCGTTCACCAGCATATGGCAGCGGCCGTTTCCCAAACGCCGGTTGTAGCCGTCTGCATATCCTATTGGAACGGTGGCGATGTCCATTGGTTTTTCTGCCCTGTCCGTTCGTCCGTAACCGATGCTATCTCCCGGTTGAACCTTCTTGATCTGTGTTATCGTGGTTTTTAATGTTCCCGCCGGATGAAGGTCAAGGCCGCCCACAGGGGTCAGTCCGTATAAACCGATCCCCAACCGTACCATGTCAAATTGTGCTTCCGGAAAGCGTTGAATGCCGGAAGTGTTCAGGACGTGCCGCATGATAGGATAGGCGAAATGAGGCTGCACGGCATCGGCGCAACGTTTGAAGCGCTGTATCTGCTCGTGCGAAAAATCGTCGTGAACCGGTTCGTCACTGGCTGCCAGGTGGGTGAAGATGGATTTGATCTGAAGGATGCGGCTGTTTCTGATCTTCACAATCATCTGGTTCAGCTCTTCCTCGAGAAAACCCAGACGGTGCATGCCCGTGTCTATCTTGATGTGGATGGGTACTCTGGTGGTCAGATCGGGATGTCGTCTTTGTGCCGCTTCGATAAAAGTATCGAGCATTGATAAACTGTAGATCTCCGCTTCCAGCGTATGCATGAACATGGTATCGAACGAGGCCGGTTGCGGACTCATGACCATGATAGGTAAAGTGATCCCGGCCTTGCGCAGGGCCATGCCTTCGTCAGCGTATGCCACTGCCAGGTAATCCACCCGGTGGAATTGCAAGGCGTTGGCTACTTCGTAAGTGCCACTGCCGTATGAGAAAGCTTTCACCATGGCCATGATCCGGGTACCCGGTTCCAGCTTGCTGCGGAAAATATTCAGATTGCGTATCAAAGCCCCCAGGTTCACCTCCAGCACAGTATCATGGGCTTTTTGCTGCAACAGGCGGCTGATCCGTTCAAAGCCGAAGCTTCTCGCTCCCTTCAACAGGATGGTTTCTTCATGGAATGGCAGACCAGGTAATGCGGCGAGGAAAGCATCCGTATCCGGATAAAATTGTTTTTCTCCTTTGAACAGTCCGGACTGGCTGGAAATATCCGGCCCGACTCCGATCAGGCGATCAACCTGCCTTCTTTCCAGGCGTTGTGCGATTTCCCTATACAACTGCTCTTTTCCCAAACCACTCTGCAGCAGGTCTGAAAGGATAACCGTGCGTTTGGCATGTTGTTGCTGCTGGTTCAGGAAATCCAGGGCAATGGTCAGGGATTCCAGATCGGAATTGTAGAAGTCGTTGATCACCGAACATTGGTGAATTCCTTCTTTTAACTCCAGCCGCATGGCTACCGCATTCAAAAACCGCATCCGGTTGTTAATGGTTTCGGGATCATATCCCAGATGCAGCATCACCAGCCAACAGTGAATGGCATTCTCAACGGATGCCTCGTCGGTAAAAGGTATGGTGATATTGATGAATTTATTGTGGTAGGTTGCCTGGATAGATGTTGACGGCCCGTCCTGTTTTGTTTTTCCGATGATCAGATCGGCTTTGGTGACACGCGACCAGGTCAGCAATATGACCTCTTTCAATGCCGGGTCCGCCATCACCTGTTCATGAATCAGGGAATGATCCCTGCAATAGATGAGGGATTTACATCCATGAAAGAGTTTAAGCTTTTCGGTGGTTTTCTGGATATGGTCCTTGAAATGCTCGTCGTGCGCGTGTCCGATGTTGGTGATCAGTCCGATGGTTGGCGCGATCATACGGGACAGGGCCTGCATCTCACCTGGTTGTGAGATGCCTGCTTCAAAGATCGCCAGCTCATCCTGGGGCGCCATCATCCATACCGATAGGGCAACGCCAAGTTGTGAATTATAGCTTCGTGGACTTCGCACAATGGCCTTGTCTTCCTGCATCAATTGATAAAGCCATTCTTTCACAATCGTTTTTCCATTGCTGCCGGTGATTCCGATAACGGGACAGGAAAATTGGTCGCGGTGACGTTTGGCCAGCTTCTGAAGGGCTGCCATGGTATCCGGAACCCGAATAAAGTTCGCCTGATCAAGCAGACGTTGATCGTCCGGCATATGTTCCACCACAAAATGACGGTACCCTTTTCCAAACAGCTCAGGGATAAATCCGTGTCCGTCATGTGCGCTGCCCTTCAGTGCAAAAAAAAGCGAGTGAGACAGGTCAGCCCCTTTCCGGCTGTCCGTCATCAGGTATCGGATCCGGCCGGGGATTTTAAGTGATGCTTCCCCCTGAAGCCAGTCCGCAATCTGCGTCATTTCATATCCATCCTCAATACTCATGGGGTGTTGATCAAAGATAAAAGAATGCGGTTATGCATTTGTAACCATAGCAGGATACATTGGCACTTCCGCACTAACTTTAATATTCAAAGGACTCATTTGTGTCAATGGCTTATTTGCTTTTTTATAGATCCCTCGCTGCGCTTCGGGATGACAAAACCGTTTTATCTAAATGGTAAGAAAGGCGAAAGTGCGCAACCGAATCGTCGAAATATAAAAATGTAAGCCGCGCACTTTTGCCTTTCCGTTAGCCCTATGAATACTGTCATCCCGAAGCGCAGCGAGGAATCTCTCAAGTATAAATTCACGTCTTATACTAAGTGACCATTTAAGTGGTCAAAGTGTTAAAACTAATCTTCGTAGATGATACCGGAAATGTTGTCGATGCGACCGATGACCTTGAATTCGGTCCTTCGGTTTTTTGCCCTTCCCTCCGGATCATCACTGCCATCTTCCTTTTCGTTAGGGGCAATGGGCTTGGATTCGCCGTATCCTTTGGCCACCAGGCGGCTTTCCTTAATCCCTTTTTCAATAAGATATTTCACTACGCTTTCGGCTCTTTTCTGAGACAAGCGTTCGTTGTATTTATCGGTTCCGTGACTGTCCGTATGCGAACTGATCTCTGCAATGATGTTGGGGTTTTCTTTCATGATCACATAGATCGTGGTATCGATGGTGGTCTTTGCAGAGTCGGTGAGGTAGTATTTATCGAAGGGATAATAAATATTTTTAATGATGATCGGCTCGGGTGGGATGGGTGCGACCCCGGCATTACGTTGTATGGTGTCCGATCGGTTTATATTATGTGTGGATAGGTCAAAACTCCGGTTAAAGTAACCTTCTTTGTTGATAACGACCTGGTAGTTATTTCCACGTTCCATCATCAGGAAGTATTCTCCGGCATCTCCCGTGGTATCAGTTTTTATAAGAAGAGGTTCTTCCGGGTTGTCCTTGTCTATAAGGTAGAGGGAGACCGTTGCGCTGGCCAGCGGTTTGTATTTCATGTCGTCCTCCTGGCTTTTCGAGTGGAAGTCGATCATTTCTTCCATTGATCCCACCTTGCTGCTGTCTTCTACTTCGAAGACCTTACCCGTGATTGCCACGTGCACG
>JAGQZQ010000016.1:35235-44486 GCA_020435415.1 Flavobacteriales bacterium | reverse complement strand
GGACAATAAGATATTTTAAAATTAAAGCATACTATCTTGATGATTATGGAAATGTTCTTGACACAGATATTGATAATGATTTAGAAGATTTATTACCTGGAATGTCCAAAGAATTTGAAATTATGCATAAAAACAACCCTGATTATGATAGAGTTAGAGTTGAAGTTGATGAAGTAAGAATAAAATAACGTGCTACAACAAAAAATATAGTGCATTTGGCAGATAGTGCTAAATATGAACATGATAGCAATAAATATAATTAGTAGTAGTTTGAAAATGAAGTGTTTCAAAATGCCAAACGCACCATATTCAAACCGTTGCCGGCGGGTAATTATTGGGGGCCTCATGACTCCTGGAGGGTTCGGCGAAGGCTCCCGGATCATTGCGATACCGGGACAGGTGTACCTTCGTCGGATTAAAATTAAGCTTTCAGCTTATTTCGCACGTATTTCAATCAGCAAATTATCATTGGTAGATGGAAGTAGCTACAAGCTACAGAATAGAACGACGAAGGTACAACCTTCGCCGAACACAACAGTTTAATTAGTACTGAGTAGATAGTAGTTAGTAGATAGTAATTAGTTGGCGGTCAATAATCATTGGCATTATATCTACAAACAAACCTTACCCTGGAAGCTCACCACTACTAACTACTAACTACTATCTACTATCTACTATCTACTATCTACTATCTACTATCTACTAAATTCAAAACCATTTCTTCTTTCTGAAATACCAGATCATGCCGAGGGCCATCACGACCATCACACCCCAGGCAAGTATGTATCCGTATTTGTAATGCAGCTCCGGCATGTGTTCGAAATTCATACCGTAAATACCGGCAACGAAGGTGAGGGGGATGAAGATGGATGCCATGATGGTAAGTACCTTCATGATGTTGTTCATCTTGTTGCTTACCATGGAGTGAAAGAGATCTTGCAGTGAACCAAGCACCTCCCGGTAACTATCCAACTGATCGATCACCTGGATGATATGGTCATACAGATCATGAAAATAACGCAGAGTACCCCTGTTCACAATGCCATCGCCACATTTTTCGATATAACCGACTGCCTCACGCAAGGGATAAATAGAACGCCTTAACTCCACCATATGCGTTTTCATTTCCTGGATCTCAAACATCATTTCATCTTTGGTATCCTGGATGATCTGATTTTCGAGGTCTTCCATTTTGGTGGCCATCTGATCAATGATGAGATAGTACCGGTCCACCACTGCATCAAGGAGAATGTAGGAAAGGTAATCCGCCTTTTTCTCGCGTACTTTTCCGGTTCGGATTCGCTCCCGTATCGGATCAAAAACATCACCGGGTCTTTCCTGAAATGATATCAGGTAGTTCTTTCCCAACACAATGCTTACCTGCTCTGAGGTAATGGTACCATCCTGTGCATAATCGAGCATTTTCAAAGTAAAGAACAGGAAGTCATCAAACTCCTCGGCCTTGGGTCGGTGTTCGATATTAAGGATATCCTCGAGGATCAGGTTATGTATTCCGAATGTTTTTCCGATCTCCGAAATGGATTCCACATCATACAATCCATCCAGATTTACCCATAGGACACCATCCGCTTCAGGATCAGGTTTTTTCAGGGCATCAACAGACTTCACAGGATACTCATTACATGTATCATGGCTGTATTGAATGGCGGTGATATTGGCTTTCTCTCCGGTTTGGTTTCCGGTATAGATCAACGCACCGGGCGGCAATCCCGGCGCTTTGCGTTTGGCTCTGTTTTTTTTCTTTCTCATGTATTTTCTGCTATGGCATCGTTCGAATATATTGTTTTTTGCATTAGTTTTGGAGTAAAGTTGTCCCGATCCTCAAATGCAAAGGGACCATAGTGCGCAGAGAATAGACCATGAACTCCAGATCAGACGAGTACCTGATTGAAACCATTATCAACCAGGGGCAAACGGAGAATTTCAGCGAACTTTACAACAGATATCGGTCCAGGGTGTTGGACAAGTGCTTTGGAATGACCCGAAATAAAGCACTGGCGGACGACCTCACCCAGGACATTTTTGTAAAAGCATTGGAAAAACTTTCGGGCTTCAAAGGCCAATCCACGTTCTCTACGTGGTTATATGCCATTACCTATCATCACTGCATCGAATATTTGAGAAAGCATAAACGGGTTCGTTTTGACGATTGGGCATCGGTGCTTGATATTCCGGATGATGTGGATGATGAGGATGTGGCTCAGGTATTGGACCTGGCGGAAGAACGTCTGACATTGATCCTGGAGCTGTTGAAACCGGAGGACAAGGCCATCATTCTGATGAAATATATGGAAAGGATGACCATCAAACAGATCAAGGAAATTTTCCAGCTGTCATCTGAAAGTGCTGCAAAGATGAAGATCACACGCGCAAGACAGCGGATCGTGGCCTTGCATAACCAATTCTATACTGCTTTGGACACATGAATTTATCGCTATGCTCAGTGCGTGTTTTGTTGCGATGAATCCCTTATATTTATAGTAAACCAACTCAATCATTCACACGTTAACATTTATCCTGATTTACAGCCACCAAATCCTGGGTTATGAAAAAGGAAACTTCTAAGAAAAACGCGAAGAACGTCAAGACGGACAAGAAAGTCACAGATGGCGTGCCTGTTACCAAAGCAAAAGCACCCCGAAAGGAAAAGAAAAAGACGATATCCGATGATGACGATGATGATGCCTTTCTGGATGATTCATTCTCAGGCGGTTTTTTTGATGAAGATTACGACGACGAGTTTTAGGTCGCAGGAACCTTAACAAGGTAACTTCACATTTTATTTGTTCGTTTCGTAGACGGGCATTACCCTTGTTCACAAAAACAAGGTAGCGGAGATTTTGTTTATGAAACGAAAGTATGCTTATATCACTGGTCTGGTCGTTTGTGCCATGCTAGGAGGAGGGTTTTCTTCTGCTCCCCGTGTATCTGTATATCCTACCGATGCACCTGAAATCATGAACCGTATGATTGCCAGTGTGGATTCGCTCCGTACACTCCAGTTTCAGCTTCAGAATTGGGAACGGATTGATGGTGAATTGCTATACGGCCAGCAAAAAGTATGGATGCAGGTGGCGCCATTTCGTTGTTACCTCTATATGATCCAACCACAGCGAGGCTCGGAAATATTGTTCAATGGTACGCAGGGGAAGAGCGATATGATATACAATCCAAAGGGCTTTCCTTACATGAAGATGAACATCGACCCGTTGGGAGAGCTAGCCCGAAAAAACAACCACCACACTATTTTCGAACTGGGTTTCTCCTATTTTGTAGGGATCATGCAGCACTTAAGGGGACAACCTGATGTTGCTTTTACCCTTGAACCGGAAATCGTGGTAGAAGGGACGCCGTGTTATGTGATCCATTCACTCGTAAAGAATTATGGATATACGGACTACACTGTGCGAGAAGGAGAGGACTTGGTGGGTATTGCCAGAAAAAAACATCTGAACGAGTATATGATCCTGGAACTCAATAAAGAAAAGATTGACGACTATGAGGATGTAAAGGCTGGACAGCGGATTCGGATACCAAATGCCTATGCAAAGTGGTTTCGCATTGCAATCGACAAAAAAACCTACCTGCCGGTTGAGCAAAAAATATTTGATGAAAGTGGCCTGTTCGAAAAATACCTGATGACCAATGTGAAGATCAATTACGTCATCCCCCAGGCCACCTTTTCAGAAAGTAACCTGGGCCGTATCAAATAGGTATTGGATACTTCTCCATGAATCTCCGGGCAATACCGGACATCACATCAAACCCGAGTCTAACTTGCCAACCGGATCTTCCGGTTCGAATTTCCTTCCAGGTAAACCATCTTTTCCACGCTGATATAGCCCTTACCTGTTTGAAGGTATTTCTCCAGTTGCGCTTTCACCACAGGGCTCAGCAGGAAGGCCAGCGGTTGCTTCGCTTCCTTTTCTGACTTCAGCGCCTGCTTGATCACCTTGTTCCAATGACGGCTATGCATCAGACCGTCATGAGGAGCAATCACCAGTCTGCAACCCGGATCTCCGCACATACATTCCATATTGGACTCTATGTTCAGCAAACCATAGTCGCATGTAAGCTCATCACCAGCCTCAATGTCCCTCACTGCGATGTCAAACCCCCACGCGGTGCAAAGTGTGTTTGGGCTGCAATGGTGATTCACGTACTTGGCATGATCGACACTGAGTATGCGCCTGCCCTGCTCATCCCTGAAACTATACTTTTCAATATAGCTGCCCAGTCCCGGATGTTTAATCAGCGGGTCATCACCTGGTAAAACAATGTCCAGCGGATCAAGGGCGAAGACGATGGTTCCCTTAGGAATGCGTTTGGTCGCAAATACACCTACGCCTATGGTCTCGTTGATCTGTCGGATTTCTGTATCAGGATGGATCATAAAACTGTATCTGTTTGGTTTTACATTTAGACGCAGCAATTGGAAAAGGTCACTACTAAAAAACGAATTGTTGAAATAATATTCCATCCTGTTGAAAACAGCCACTATCAAAGGTTCCGGGAAGTACAGAATAATAACCCCGGGCCGGTACGGGGCATTCATTTTCTTCTCCACCCCCAATTTCAAAAAAGAAAGGTTATTTTAGCACTGGCAACCTATTACTGTTCGCGAACGAACCTATGTCAGAATTACACGAAAAGATCCTGATTGTTGATGACAACAGGATGAACATTGCTGCCGTGAGGGCAAGCTTGAAGGGTTTGGACTCCAACCACAAATTGTTGGAGGCAGAAACTGCTACTGAAGGAATACGGCTTGCCAAGAACGAGCTTCCGGACCTTATTCTCCTTGATATCCGCCTTCCGGACAAAGACGGGTTTGAGGTAGCCCGTGTACTGAAATCCAATAAAGCCACGGCCCATATTCCTATCATTTACATATCCGGTTTGGATGATGTTGATTCAAAACTGCGTGGATTCACATCAGGTGGCGTGGATTACATTATCAAACCTTTTTACCGGCAGGAAGTCCTGGCACGTGTAAAAACGCAGCTGAAGATTCATCGCCTGCAACAAAGTCTGGAAACCCGGAACCGGGAGATTAACGAAAGCATAGGGTACGCGAAACGGATTCAGGAAGCTTTTCTCCCGTCACAGGAGATCATGAAAAAACTGTTCCCATCACATTTTGTCTTCTATAAACCCAAAGACGTTCTCTCGGGAGACCTGTATTGGGTAAGGGAGTATCACGGTGATGTGATGGTTGCCTGTATTGATTGCACCGGACATGGCATTCCGGGAGCACTTATTTCCCTGGTAGGCATCAATCTCCTCAACAGGGCCGCAGGCGTAGAGGCAGACAAATCGCCAGCTGAGATTCTTCATGAAGTTGACAAGCGGCTGATCGACTCTTTGCATCAGAATGGAGAGAACGGAAACTCTCAGGATGGCATGGACATCGCTTTGTGTCGTATTGATAAAAGTCGTCGCAAAGTGACTTTCTCAGGTGCATACCGTCCCCTCATTCAGGTAAGCAATGGCAATATCAAGGAGTGGAAGGGAGATAAGTACCCTGTTGGCGGTACGCAACAGAAGAAGAAGGATTTCAGCAACCAGGAAATCACGCTGGAGAAGGGGGATGCACTGTATATGTTTACTGATGGCATCACCGATCAGTTCGGTGGACCTTCCGGAAAGAAATTAACCGCCAAACGTCTGCGCAAAGCATTTACAGACATGGGCACGCTGTCTCCCGATAAACAAAAGAAAGGCATCAAGAAGATGTTTGATGAGTGGCAGAACGATTTGGAACAAGTAGATGATGTACTTGTAATGGGGCTGTTCTTCTGATCAGCGAAGCTTATCTGCTTCAACTCTTAATTCCTGAATTGCTTCCGAGCAAACTTCCTTCATCTTACTAAGTAGCGCAGGAATTTCTTCGGTTTCCGTTTCTTCACCAGCCAATTTTTCAATGCGGCGGACCACTTCTTTCAGGTTATCAATTCCCATATAATCAATGTTGGGTTTGATGGTATGTGCCAGCGCTTTTACCTCCTGCCAATCCTGTTTCAACATATGATTTTCCAGTTGCTGGAGGTATTCCGGGATTTTGTCATTGAACAAGTCAATCATTTCAACCACAAAGGCTGGGTCTCCTCCAGAGAGGTCGTTGAGATATGATAAATCAGTCACAGGCATAACTGGGCCTTGTTGAAACGCATTATCCATGATTGGCTTTTTTATTTTGGTCTAGCATATCGAAGGTTTGTGGCGCCCGACTCAGTCCTGGACAGATTCGTTGGTTACAGTCGGAGACACCTCACCAAGATAGGCATTTTCACCTAAAAGCGTGTTAATCACTTTACTTTCTTGCTTGCGTCTTGCAACAGACAAACAATTTTATCTTTTAAAAGCGTTTCGTTAAATGGTTTAGAAATATAGTCATTCATGCCTGCTTTCAGACATTTTTCGCGTTCTTCCGGGGCAGCATGTGCCGTAATTGCCAGGACAGGCAAGCCGCTCTTTCCTGCATCCGCCAATTTTCGGATGGCCGCTGTTGCCTGATAGCCATCCATCTCCGGCATTTGAATATCCATCAAAACAAGCTCGAAGCCGTCACCCTGCACCTGTTCTACTCCTAACGCACCATTGTCCGCCAGGGTTACCTCCATGCCCCATTTAGAGAGGACTTTTTTGGCAAGCATCTGATTGATCTTGTTGTCTTCAACGACCAACACCTTCCTGCCTTTCAGTACATCGTAATCCTCTCCGGAAGCACTCTTCTCTTCTCTGCTTGAATGTTGAACGGATGCTTCTTCCATCCAGACGGAGAACGTAAAACTGCTTCCCAGGCCTTCCCGGCTTTCTACGTTAATCTGACCACCGAACAAACCGACCAACTCTTTTGAGATTGACAATCCCAGGCCGGTTCCGCCATATTTTCGTGTGGTGTCCCCGGATGCCTGTTCAAAACTTGAGAAGATGCTCTCGATCTTATTATCAGGTATACCTATTCCCGTGTCCGTTACCTGGAAATAAATGCATAGTTTATTTCCCTTTCGCTTCATGAGATTTACAGCTACAGATACGCCACCTTTCTCCGTGAATTTGACTGCATTCCCTACCAGATTCACCAAGATCTGATTCAGCCGTACCCTATCTCCCACCAACATGTCCGGAATATCGGAAGAAATATCCACCGCCAGTTCCAATGCTTTCTGGTCTGACAATATCTTCAACGACCTTTCCACGCTTTTCATGAAATCGCGCAAGCTGAATGTGGCCTTCTCGAGCACCACCTTCCCTGCTTCGATCTTGGAGAAATCAAGCACATCATTAATAATGGTGAGAAGGTTCTCCGCCGATATGTTGATCGCCTGCACGTACTCCATCTGCTCATTTGTGAGGCTCGTATCCTCCAGCAAACGCGCCATACCCATCACCCCATTCATAGGTGTTCTGATCTCATGACTCATGTTGGCAAGAAAAGTTGATTTGGCTTGTGTGGCGCTTTCTGCCTGCTCCTTGGCAATGGTAAGCGCCTCTTCAGCCTTCACCCTTTCAGTGATATCCCGGGCCACCGCCTGGAATTCCAATACCTTGTTCTTTTCAATGGTGGCTTCAACGTTCTGACCGATCCATATGTCCTTTCCATCTTTTGTCCGGATCTGGAATTCAAAATAGCTGGTAGGTACCAGATTCAGCAACTGGTTACGATAAAAACCCAGCACGCTGTCGCGGGAGTCAGGATGAATGACATCCATATAGTTCATCTGCATCATTTCCTTCTCACTGTAGCCGGTCATCCGCTTGGCAATTGGATTAACGTACGTGAAATCTCCCTGATAGTTGGTACGATAGATCAGGTCATGTGCATTCTCAACAATCGTGCGATATCGTTCTTCACTTTCCTGCAAAGCCTTGTTACCACGATCTACAGCACCCAACATCTCGTTGAAACCGTCGATCAGTACACCTACCTCGTCATCACCTCTTTTGTCGATACGAATGGAGTAATCCTTGTCCTTGGAAATCCTGCGGGCTGTATTCGCAAGCTTTAGGATCGGATCCGATATAAACTGCTGCAACCGCAAGGACACGAGGTATACGACCACCAGGGATACTGCCAGGATGATGAGAATGACAATCACCGATCGCCTAAGCGACGAGTGAAGTTTTGTAAGATTTGTTTGCAGGTATATGGTGCCTATATTCTCACCGGATTCTGCAATGGGAATGAAAACGTCCAGTTGGTCTCCATTGAAGATGTATCCTTCGTGTATATCCGGTATTTCACCCAAACCACTCAGCCCTGGCCGGATATACCTGCTGAACGGATTGCCATCGGCATCAAAGATCACGGCCCTGTCAATGTTGTTATCCGCTACAAGCGTTTTAAGCGATTGTGTACTGGTCAGGGTATCATAAAAGAGAATCGGGCTGGTGTTATTCTGACCCAATACTTCTCCCATGATCTGCACTTCACGGACCATCTCTTCCTGGGCACGTTTATATTCAAAAGAAAGGTATGCCGTGCAGGAAAGGATGAGTGTAATGCCGCTGACCGTCATGATGATCAGCATTAACTTTTTCCGGATCGATATGTTCCGGAAACTAAGAGCCATACGGTTTGATAATTTTGGCCAGCATCAATAATTTGGAACTGATGCGGATTCTATTCTGATCTGCCGTGACTTTGTTGATCTGAAACCCATATTTACTTTGCCGGCTGGAGAAGTTAATGATGCCTCCCAGTTGACAGAACTCTTCGATTTCATCGCCCACCGTTAAGATGGGTTTGTTCTTGATCGCGTTCAGGATCTCACGCAAGCGTCCGCGTTCGGAACCCGCCACAAACAGAATGTGGCAGTCATCTATTTCCTCTACTCCTTTATAGCGTTTTACCAACCAGCTGCGGCCATTCATGGCGCGGCCTTTCAAGGTTTTATCTAACACGTCTCCAAATGGATCATCCCCGATAATGCCTACAATAATTGGAGAAGTTGGAGACTGAAATGCCTTCTCCGGCCATTCCACAAACTTGCCGAAATTGAAAAGGAATGCCGCCTTCACCTCGTATTCGGAATAGGTTTGCGCATGCACCTTATGAGGGTTCAGCAGGCTACCCAATAAAACAACTAAAACCAATATGTATAACCTCCCTGGCAAACTATCATTTATCAGTGATCAATGAGATAACCGTTTTTCGGTTCTCTTCCGGTCTTCCGGTACGGTTTTCGCCGTGCCATTTGACAAGTATTTGTTCATCCTTCACGCCC
>JAGQZQ010000016.1:0-35225 GCA_020435415.1 Flavobacteriales bacterium | reverse complement strand
TGGATGAGAAACTGTTTGACCATATCGGATCTTCTTTTGGACAGGATCATGTTGTCCTTATCCTTACCCACCTCATCCGTATAACCATCCACGCGAATGGCAAAGTTGGGATGGGCTTTCAACAGCGCAACCAGATTTGTCAGATCCTGATGATACACCTTCGATATCGCTACTTCACCTGAAGGGTAATACAAGGTGATCCGTTTAAGTCGATGATTGATCTCCGGGTTACCCACACTGTCCCGTACAAGCATTCCATCCCGATCATAAGTATAGAATGGAGACGTGGTATACAGGGTATCATCTCCGAAATAGTAGGGAACCAGATCCTGGCCGTAATAATATTCATTCTGCAATGCATCGTTCGAGGTAATGCGATCGATATTCCTCAGGGCAATGCTATCCGTTGTTTCAATGATCTGATCCA
Source organism: Flavobacteriales bacterium (assembly GCA_020435415.1). Taxonomy (NCBI): domain Bacteria; kingdom Pseudomonadati; phylum Bacteroidota; class Flavobacteriia; order Flavobacteriales; species Flavobacteriales bacterium. The sequence goes on along the minus strand of JAGQZQ010000016.1, from coordinate 34,798 downwards.
GCAGGGAAATCAATGGGGAATATTGTGTCTCTACAGCGTTGAATACACTACCGGTGTCTTCCACCATATTCTCTACGGTCATTTCCAGTTTCGACAAACCCGAGGAATCCGTTTCCTGAATCAACTTCTCAATAAGGGTAAGTAGTGGTTCGTATTCTTTCTGATAGGTATTGAATTGCGGGGACCTGGAGCTGTCTGACACCACCTGTCTGATATCATAGAAAGTATTCCGAACAGAGACCTGCTCACCGATGATCGTATCATTTCCTGTCGCCAAGCCGTCTCCCCGGATATCGCTCAGATGAATTTCCTGGTAGAGTTCATAAAAATAGGTCTGCTGCGGTACATATATATTGATGAGATGTGGCGTATACCCCTCGGCTTCTATGATCATGTCGTAATTCTTTCCCGGAGGAAAGATCATCAGGTACTTTCCCGTTTTGGGATTGGGGTTATACACATACTTCACCTGTTTGTTGGTTTCCCTGTCCACCACCTTGATCTTCGCTTTGACGGCAACGGCAGGATCCCCAGCCAGAATCTTACCTCTGATCATGGTAAGCGGAATACTTTCCGAGGGCATTCTCAGGGAGTACAGGTCCAGGTCGCCGAAACCATCCGTGCGATTCGATGCAAAATAACCGTTTTGCCCATCCGCAGACATTACAAAGTATATATCATCCCCGGTAGAGTTGATGGGAAATCCCAGGTTCACCGGAACAGTCCACTCGATATTCAGTCGCTTGGTTTTGAAAATATCAAAACCTCCCATGCCATCATGACCTTTTGAACTGAAATAAAGTGTTTTTTGATCCGGATGAATGAAAGGCGAATCTTCGTCCTCCGGCGTGTTGATCATCGGACCCAGGTTAATTGGCTTGGACCATGTATCGAATCCGGTTCTCTCCACTTTGTAAATATCTTTACCACCATAACCTCCCGGACGATTGCTGGAAAAATAGATGGTATTCTCATCCGGCGTAATACTTGCGCTTCCCTCCCAGAATTTGGAGCTGATATGTGAGATCTTCTCGGGATCCGACCAACTGGAATCCGGTTGCGAGATGCACAGGTATATGCTTCCGGACTTCTTATTCCCTTTATAGATCATAAGTTTCTGGCCATCGGGGTACAGACCTACAGAACCGAAATTACCATCCTCATTCCCGTCAAACCTCAGAAGTGATGGAATGGTCCAGACACTATCTTTTCTGTAGGAAATATAAATCCGGTCATCAAGGGCCTGTTTTGAATACAAGTCCTGAACCGATTGTCTTTCGGTGGCCGTGAAGATCAGAATACGTTCATCTGCGGATATGACCGGACTGTGTTCTGCCCATGGGGAATTTACCACCAAACCGAGGTTCTTGATCGCAACACTGAGGGAGTCATAGATCATGTTCTCGGCTCTGTCTGTCATCGCGATCAGGTCTTCCGCGTTCTTCTTACGCGTCTCATCACCTGCATTCTGTGCGTCATCTTTGTACTTCCCGAAATACATCTTGGCTTTGGCAAAGCGGTGCAGGAAATGATGCATCTCACCAACGTATAGCAATGTCTCCTGCGGGACCCTCTTATCCTGGCTGTCAATGGCCTTCTCAAAATAGGGTATGGATTTAACCTTTTCCAGATCGGAATTGAAATAGCACATTCCGAACATGTAGCAAAAATATCCGTCGTTCTTGATGGTCTTATCCTGGATACGTTTGAATAATTTCAATGCATCCATGTATTCTGCCTTCTCGAAATGGTTGACGGCATCTTTATAAAGCTTTTGATCTCCATCCTTTTGGGCATAACCAAAAGTTATGCTTCCTAACATAAGAAGGGTTATTGCAAAAGCAACAAGTTTTCGATTGTGAGGGCGTTGGAGCATTAGCGGTGGCTGTAGCTGGAATCTTCCTTTTCTTTATCTGCCTGAAGCATACGATAAAGTGTGGACTTCCCAATGTCTAGTTTTTTGGCCACTTTCAATACATTCTGGTCGTATTTCTCCAGATAATGCCGAATGATTCGCTCGGTATATTCTTTCAAAGTAAGCCCTTCATCGAGGATGGCAGCCGTGCTCCTCAGACTTTCCAGGTTCAGGTCCTGTGCCTCAATGGCTTCGCCGGTAGACATCACAGCAGCCAGCTCGATGCTGGCTTTTAATTCCCGCACATTTCCAGGAAAAGGATGGCGGATCAGTTTGTCCTGCGCTTCCGGGGATATACCCAATTGTTTCAGGTTGTTTTCCTTACAAAACAGGTTCAGGTAGTGCTTGGCTATAAGGATCACATCCTTGCCGCGTTCCCTTAGTGCCGGCAGTTGAATGGGCAATCCCAGTAAACGATAGTAAAGGTCTTCCCGGAAGTTTCCCTTCTGCACCTCATCCGCCAGATTCCGGTGGGTTGCAACAATGACCCTCACATCCACCTTAACAACTTCGTTGGAACCTATACGGGTAACTTCCTTCTCCTGTAGTACACGCAATAGTTTTGCCTGCAAATTCATATCCATCTCGCCGATCTCATCCAGGAAGAGGGTTCCGGTGTGAGCTTCCTCAAATTTTCCGATCCTTCTGACAGCGGCCCCGGTAAAGGCACCTTTCTCGTGTCCGAAGAGCTCGCTTTCAATCAGATCCTTGGGAATAGCCGCGATATTCACCGGCACAAAGGATCTTTTCTTTCTTGCCGAATTATAGTGAATGGCTTTTGCCACCAGTTCCTTACCCGTACCCGTTTCGCCTGTTACGGACACCGTGATACCTGTTTCCGCCGCCTTCCGGATAAGCAGATGTATCTTTTGCATGGCAGGGCTGTTGCCGATGATATTCTTATCCGCCACATATTTCTCTTCAACTTCCAGTCTGAGGTGCTTCACCTCTTCCTTTAAATGTCTTTTCTCGGAAATGTTGTTCAGGGTGACCCAAAGCCTGTCTTTGGTATTGTCATCCTTCACCATATAATCAAAGGCACCCTTTTTTAAAAGGTTAACTGCAGTTGAGATATCCTCCTGTGCCGAAACGATCACCACCTCGGTGTCGGGACATTGGCTTTTTATCTGCTCAAGCGCTTCTGCACCTTTCACATCAGGAAGGTTGTAATCCAGCGTAATGACATCCGGCTCCTGGTTCAAGGCCTTGAAGCAGTCCTGGGCAGAATGGAACACCTGTACCTCATGATCCGGATTGAGCAGTACCAGATGCGATAAGAAACGGGCATACACCTTATCATCTTCCAATATAAATATCTTCATGCGACTTCCTTTTTCACATTCAGGAGTGAATGCACCCATTTGTACGCTCCAAATCCCATCTGGTTTCCCAAAGACACAAATATCTTCCCGATTTGGGAACAATTCTCAAAGATGCCAAAAATCATGTGCCTCATAATCAACTACTTAACGCCGTGCCAAAGTGTTGGCACTATTCTTCGATATCCTCTTTCGCAATCAACGAACGAACAATATCAAATCAAAATATCATGAGCCACAAACAAATCATACTGAAAGTCCTGATGCGCTACCAGGATCTCCTTCACGAGAACACGATCCAAAAGACTCTGATAGATGTATTGAAGGACAAAGGACTGAGAGAATCATTTGCTGAGGACCTCTGCCACGAAATCAGCCTGAATATGGAAGAAAAAACCAGTCAGGAAGTAAACACAGTAAATCGAATTTGCTTGAATTAATTGCCCCAAGTGCCCAATTACCCACGTTCTTACAAGGTACCCGGTGTCAGCTAATCCCAATGACCTTCCTTAAACCATGCCCAAGTTGGCCGGGTACTTTTCTTCTTCAAGCCCCAAGGCGCCCATCCTCCGATGGGCGTCTTACTTTTTACACCCCATTGATCGTGATCAACACTTGTTGTAAGACGCCATGATTTGTGTCATGGCATGCTGTATCTGTTTTTGTTAGACTTGTAGAACAAGTACTCTTAAAACAGCTTTTCAAATGAAGAAGATCATCGTCCCTACCGATTTCTCAAAAACTGCAGACAATGCATTGGAGTACGCACTCCTCTTTGCAAGCCATCATGGCATCGAAGTGATCATTCACCATGCTTTCGAAACTTCTTACAGTCATCCATCTATTCCTGTCAAGTCTTACCCTATGGCAAATGACGAGGTCCGCACCCGGCTCAAGGAGTTACAATTGTCAATCCAAAGCGATCCGAGGTTCAGCAGCCTGTTGTTACAAACCCATGCCATGCTGGGTGGTTTTGTGGATACCCTTTCGGAACTCGTCAAAAAAACACACGCCGACATGGTAGTCATGGGAACAAAAGGTGCCGGCCCGGTGAAAGGAACATTGCTAGGAAGCAATGCGGTGGATGTAATCAATCATCTTTCCTTACCTACGCTTATCATACCCAAAGAAGCAAAGTTCAAACCCATTGACAAGATCATGTTCGCCACCGATCACCATATGATGAAAAAACCTGATGCCCTGATTCCCCTCAAGGAAGTGGCTAAAATGTTTCACGCAGAGGTCACCTTGGTCAACGTACGTGACAGACACCAAAAAACCACCCTCGTGGAATTGCATGAACATGACCGTGAATCCACCTGGCTGGGTGAAGATATTCCACACAGCTCGGAAGCCGTGCTGGATGATGACGTACTGCACGGACTTCAAACCTATATCGAAAACCACCAGGAACTTTCGATGATTGCCATGGTTGCACGCCAGCATAACATTGTGGAACGCATGTGGAACGGGGGCAACACCCGACGCATGGCATTCTACAGCACGATCCCGCTGCTTGCCTTGCACGAATAACTTCCTTATCCACCAAGGGTTGAACGACATTGTGTACCTTTGTACAGGTACCTTGTCATCACATGCAACCCGATCCCATATACCTGGACTACAATGCCACCACACCCGTAGATGATCGGGTGCTTGAAAAGATGATTCCCTTTTTTGGAAAGAAATTCGGAAATGCATCAAGTCACACACATGCGTGGGGTTGGACAGCGGCACAGGCGGTGAAATCAGCCAGAGAAGACACGGCAGAACTGATTGGTTCCGAACCTGGAGAAATTATATTTACTTCCGGTGCCACAGAATCCCTGAATCTTGGAATTCTTGGGGTAGCACAAGCCTACCATACAAAAGGTAAACATTTCATCACGGTTTCCACCGAACACAAAGCGGTCCTTGATACCCATGAAGCACTGGAAAAGTCAGGCCATGAGGTGACCGTACTGCCAGTGGATGAAAATGGTCTACTGGATTTAAATATGCTGGCCAATGCCATTCGGAAAGATACGGTGCTGGTCTCCGTTATGATGGCAAACAATGAGACTGGCGTCATCCATCCGATGCGTGAGATTTCGGATATCGTACATTCAAAAGATTCCCTACTGCTTTCAGATACCACCCAAGCCATTGGCAAGATTCCTGTCAATGTTCATGAAACAGGCATCGATCTGCTAAGCATCTCAGCCCATAAAATATATGGCCCAAAAGGAGCTGGCGCGCTGTATGTAAGAAGAAAAAGCCCCCGGGTTACGCTTCTTCCGCGGGTATTCGGAGGCGGGCATGAAAAAGGATTGCGATCAGGCACCCTGAATGTACCGGGTATAGTGGGTTTGGGAGAAGCTTGTCGGGTAGCTTTGGAAGACCTGCCTGAAGATGCAAACCGGATAGCCGTCCTCAGAGACCTTCTTGAGAAAAAGTTAACCGGACTGTCCGGTGTTCATGTGAATGCAACAGCAGGAGATCGTTTGCCCAATACGAGTTACATGACTTTTGACCATCTGCGCGCGCAGGAGCTTATCAGGAAGTTGCCCTATTTGGGCTTGGCCACCGGGTCGGCATGTACTTCGGCAAAACCAGAACCATCACATGTGGCCGTATCCATGGGTATGCGTCCGGATCAGGCTCTTTCGTCCGTAAGGATAAGTCTGGGCAGACCCACCACTGAAGCGGAGATCAATACGGCAGCGCAGGCCTTGTTTGATATTTATTCGGAAATTTTAACGAAGCAGATATGAGTAAGCTGGCCAGGATACACAACGTACACTTTGTCAAAAGCAGCAGCAGGGTCAACGAGTGCCCTGAAACAGATCTCCCTGAGTTTGCTTTTATCGGACGCTCCAATGTGGGTAAATCATCACTGATCAATATGCTTTGCGATCGTAAAGATCTGGCTAAGACTTCCTCCAAACCGGGCAAGACCAAACTCATCAATCACTTTGAGGTGGATGAAAGCTGGTGCCTGGTAGACCTTCCCGGATACGGTTATGCCAGCGTAAGCAAAAAAGAGCGTGAAACATGGCCTAAAATGATCCGGAATTATTTGCTGCAGCGGGAGAACCTATATGCTTTATTTGTGCTGATCGATATTCGCCTGAAACCTCAGCCGATCGACCTGGAGTTCATCCAGCAACTGGGGGAAGGTGAGATTCCGTTTTCCATCGTATTCACCAAACAGGATAAGTTGAAGCCATCCGAAGCTTCAGCCAATGTCAAGGCGTTCAAGCGGGCCATGCTGGAGAACTGGGAAAGTTTGCCTCCCATCTTTATCACCTCTTCCACCAAAAAGTATGGCGGCGAAGAACTGCTGACCTATATCAGAGGGATCATAGAAGAAGCGCGGGCATAGATTCCCAAAGTGGGATTATCATCAGGTCCGCATTGTTCAGCCTTTAGTAAACCCGGATTTCTCCGCAAAGTGAGCACAGTAATCGCGCAGATCCTCTGCGAGGTTATTTTCTCCCGTAGACTTTTCAAGGGTATCCGCCATCGCAACCAGGGTCTGAAAGAAGAACAACTTCATTTCATCAACCAACATGTCTTTGGTCCACAAGTCTATGCGCATGGAGTTTGATGTTTTCTCATCCCAAACGGACATCATGAGGGCCTTGGCTTGCTCAGTGTCTTTCATATCTGCATCACTGGCTTTCCATACGATAGTTTCGGGTAAATGATGATCATCCAGACTCACCTGGATGTTGATCTCGGATTTTTTCTTGCTCATGCGGCAAAGGTAGTAAGATCAAGAAGATGATTTAAGAAGAAAAGTGGGAAGGTACTATTCCTTGTAGTACTGATCCGTTACCTTGAATGCGGTACGACGGTTGCGTTGATGATCATCTTCGGTTTTGGCGTTCGGAACAAGCGGCATGGTCTCCCCATACCCCTTCCATTCAAGCCGGGCTTGGGGAATTCCTTTTTCCAGAAGATAATTCACGACGGATTCTGCACGACGATTCGAAAGGTCCAGGTTATAGTCTGCTGAACCCCGTTCATCTGTGTGGGATCCTATCTCGATCACGATGTTATCATTCAACTGAAGGAAATCATAAAGATCATCTAATATCTTCATAGATTCAGGCCGTAAGGTTGCCTTGTTGTAGTCATATTCGATACCAGGAATGGCAATTGGCTCTGAAGGAATGGGCTCCAGAAAGAAATCATGGGTATAGTCTTTGGATTCCTTTGCACCTTCCGTATTCAGGGAAAAGGCGTCTGCAAAGTATTTCACTTTCTGGGCCTTCATGAAGTACTGCACCTCTTCGATAAGGTTGGTGCTATAAAAACCATTCTCATCCGTGATCACAAATACCGGAGGTACGTCCTCTTTTACATCGGTAAGCTGCACCAGGGTATTCTGCATCGGCTCCTGTGTTTTCTGATCATACACAGTTCCTTTGATGGTGAGGCGGAGCGGCTCGGTTTCCAGTTCGTAAATGCGGTAGCAGTACAGATCACTTCCGGAACTGCAATTGGCACAGCTGTCGCGATCGGAGGTCAGGAAACCTGTCTTCCCTTCGAAGCGGTCTACCAGATAGTATAAATCATCTTTCCCGGAGTTGAACGGTCTTCCAAGGTTCCTGGGCCTGGACCATGTGCTGTCTTTACCGTATGCCTTGAATATATCCAATCCTCCCAGTCCGGTATGACCATCGGAGCTGAAATACAGGGTATTATTGATGTGGTGAAAATACGGGGTCACTTCGTTTTCCTTGGTATTCACCGAATATCCCAGGTTATGGGCTTCACCGGCATTTCCGAAGTCGTCTATTTTACAGAACCAAAGGTCCATGCCACCGATGGAACCCGGGCGATCCGACGAGAAGTAGAGAATATCTTCTTCCGTAGACAGTGCGGGATGCTTGGATGAGAAACCTTCCATATTCACATTGTCATTCAGCTTCATGGGTTGCAACCACTTGCCATTGAGAAACCGGCTCAGATATATAGAGCACTCGTTGCCGTTGGGGCCCTCGCATCGGGTGAAGTAGAAGTGCGTGCGGTCTACGGATATCACACCGGCACCTTCATTTGCTTCAGTATTCACCGGGCGACGCATATTTTTCGGGGCATTCCACTTCTCACCTTCCTTTTCCGCCAGGAAGAGATCGCTCAGGTAAAGGGGATTCTGGGTGCGTTCATCAAGGATTACATTCTCCTTGCGTCCTCCTGCAAACAGGATCACCCCTTCGTCATTGTAGAAGTTAGCAGCAAAACTGGAAGAACCACTGTTGATGGTGGTATCCAGCAAGCTTACTTTGGAATCTTTGTGGGTACTGGCGGGATCCTTCGCAAAAGCAATGCTGAACATTTTTTTGGTCGCCAGATCCTTGACCTTGGTATCCGGGCCATTATAGTTCTCTATGAACTTTTCCAGTTGTGCCTGTGCCTCATCGTACTTTTCATTATTCATGAGTGTCAGGGCATAATAATACCGGGAGAAAGGATGTCGGTTCGATTCATTCTGAACGGCCTTTCCGTACCATTCCTCCGCTTTTTTATACTGGTATGACAGTCTGAAACAATCTGCTATCTGATGAACTACATATTGATACTTTCCGTAAACCAGTGAATTGGCAGGATCGCTATCCTCACTGTCTTCTGCGCTGGGATTTGCCGGTGTTTGAGGCAGGCTATCGGTAGGGGTAGGTACAACTGCTGTTGAGTCGGATGTGGTATCTGCTGCGGCTGTATTATCCTTTGATTTTGCCGGTTTATCAGGTTTGATATAGGCGATCACCTCATACGGGTAAACCGTGCTTTCAAGGTCCAGTGTTCCTTCGTCAAGCACTTTCAGATAAAAGCCGGCTGCGGATGAATAGTCGCCTTTCTTAAAGGCTTCATCTCCATATAGCAACCATTCCCTTTTGCTCTGTGCAAAAGCCGACACCATGCACAAGACAGCCATGCAGGTCAATATGTATTTCAATGAAATCTTCACAAACGTGGACAATTGGGGATGGGATCCGGGCGCTTCTTCTCCTGGATCCAGGTTAAGGAAATCTCAAACCCACCCCTTCCTGTTGTGGTGGGTTTAAGGGTAGAAGTATTAAAATCGTAGCTCACACGCACGATATAGTCATCATATTTCATTCCCAACTCCAGAATGGCGGCATCGTCTTTACGCCAGGTCGGCGCAAAGATCAGATAGCTGTCAGATGCCTGTAAATGGTAATTAATGACGAAGCTGGTGGTCATCTCATTGGCATTCGTCTGATTCTGCATCCACATTTTGGGAATGAATTGCAGCTTTTCGCTCATATTCAACTTCACGCCACCATGAAGAACATAGCGCATGGGCAGGTAATTATCCGCTCCGAAGAAACTCTCCTTGGGTTTGTTGATATGCAAGGCGGTAACACCAAAGAAAGGATTGAACCGGCTGCTTTCTCCTCCATAGAAATACAGTAAACCTACACTCATGTCCGGTACCATGAATGAACTGGATCCAAACCCTTCTCCCGAAGGCAAGGTTGGATCATACCATCCTCCATTATCCGGTCTGTACTGGCTATCGAAAAGTAATTTTTGCTGATCAAAACTTTTCTGAATAATACCCAACTGTCCGCCAACTGAAACACGGTGTCCGCGTTTGTTCTCCTGAATCAGGTCATAGGCTCCGGATAAAAGGAACCGGAATTCCTTGAAGTCTCCTTCACCAGCTTTCTGGTTCATGATCTGAGCACCAAGGGAAAAGTTACCCTTCATATGGCGATCAGCTGACAACGCTGTGGTAATGTAAGGATTGTTGGCAATGGACTTCCATTGGGTACGATAATGACCATGAACCCTCATGCGTCCGTTAAACTTCCCGGTCATGGCCGGGTTGAGGTACATCGGAGCTGCATCGTATTGAGACAGGTGAATATCCTGTCCGCTGCTTGATATCACCACAAACATCAACACGAAAAATAAAGGGAAACGCAGGTGTAAAATTTTCTTCATCAGTACCTCCATGATTGCCGTTCAACATACTCAACGTAGCAAGGTTACATCACCTCTGAATTCGTCTTTGACACCATCTTCGGATATAACCACGGCGGTATATACGTAAACTCCCATAGGTTGTTCGATTCCATCGCGGGTTCCGTCCCATTTATTGGCCTGATTATTTGAAAGAAATATCAGTTCTCCCCAGTTGTTATAGACCTTTAGCTCATAAAACCTGAAGGGACCACCACGAATAAAAAATTCATCATTGGTACCATCTCCGTTAGGTGTAAATGCATTCGGAATGGCTGGCGGCTGATAAATTTCCAGGGTTTTATATGCCGTATCCACACACCCGTTCAAATCCGTAACAATTAACATGATGGTATAGACCCCCGTGTCCTGATCATAGGAGTGTACCGGATTTTGGTCCGTATCTGTATTGCCATCACCGAAATCCCAGAACCAGGAACCGATACCTCCTGTGGACAGGTCGGTGAAACTTACCGGCTCCTTGAGTTTAAGTAAGGTCTTATCCATGGTGAAGTCGGCATTGGGCGGTGCAAGAACCGTAATTCCATTAATCACCGTATCAGAACATCCCACATTCGATGAAACGATCAAAGTCACGGGGTAACCACCGTTTACCGGATAGATATGCGTTGGGTTCTGAAGGGTTGAGGTATCTCCATCACCGAACTGCCAGTACCAGGTGATAACACTATCGCCATCCGCCACCTGGGAAGTGTCCACGAATATCACCGGTTCTCCCAGACAACCCGGGGTATACAGGAACTCCGCATCGGGCAAAGGATGAACAAATACATCTTTCTGAATGGTATCGGCGCAGCCCCGGTCATCCTTTACTATGTATATGACATTGTAAGTTGTTTGTGCGTTGTAAAGGTGAATGGGGTTAGGTTGTCCACTTACATTACCATCACCGAAAAACCAGCTCCACGTATTGATGTTACCAAATCCTTTCGTTGAATTATCCATGAACTGTGTAGAATCACCGATACAATTGTCATTGGAGATAAAATCTGCCTGAGGACCCGGAACCAGGCCAATGGTCACCGTATCAGAAACACTGTTACATAACCCATTGTTGGTGCTTTCAAAAACGAGGGTAACACTGCCCAGAAGGTCATCGGTTGCTCCCGGACAATAGAACGGATTTGTTACGTTGGCATTTGGCACAAAAGTTCCGGAGCCAAGCGTTGTCCATACACCCGATCCGGTGCTTGTATTGACCGTCAACGGAATGCAAACACCTGCGCAGGACGTATCTGCCGCCGTGATATTCACAACAGGTGCATCCACCAGGTCAAGCAGAATAGAATCTTTTACAGCCAGGCATTCACCATTTCCGGTGGTGGTGAGATACAACCAGACCTGCGTACTTTGAAGATCGTTCGCACCAGGCACATAAGTGATCGCCAATGAGCTGTCATGGGGCTGGAATGTTCCATCTCCGTTGGTAGACCATTTTCCTCCACTTGCAATGGAAATCGTACCAACCAGGTCAACGCCGCTGACATCCTTACAAACCGTGAGTGTATCAAGGCCTATATCTGCTGTTGGCGCAGGGGTGAACGTGATGCGAACTACATCGGTATCTGCCGGACAGAGTCCGTTACCGGTTGTAATCAGTTCTACATCTTCAAAACCAAGGGTGATACCACCATTTGTTGGTGTGTACACCGGATTCAGAACATTTGGCGGACTGAACGTTCCCGGACCTGTCCAGATACCACCGCCTGCATTCTGAACACTTCCGATCAATTGAATGGCTGCGTTGTTACTACAGGAAGATGTATCTGCGCCACCATTGGCTTGCGGCTGTGACACCAATGTGATACACAATGTATCCGTCACCGGACGGCACAAGCCATTGTTGGAAGAAACAAAGATCAGGCATACATTTCCGCTGGCATTGTCATTTGTTCCGGGTGAATAGGTCGGATTCAACACATTCGGATCGGGAAGAAAGCTTCCGTCACCCAGGGTTATCCAGGTTCCACTTCCTGTTGATGTATTCACACTGATCGGAAAATCAATACCTGCGCAGGTAGAATCATTACTAACAATATTCACAACCGGTTCATCGATGAAGTGTATCCAGACACTATCCGTGACTGCATTACAGTCCGCGTTTCCGGTGGTGGTGAAATAGAGGACAATGCTATCCGAAGCAAAATCGGCAGAATCCGGCACGTAACAAATGTTCAGCGAATCTGCATCAGGCAGAAACCCGCCACTTCCACTTGTAGACCATGTTCCACCGGTTGCAATCGTGATGCTTGCGGTAAAGCATATCGCGGAAGTATCTTTACATACGGATATGGAATCCGGGCCTATGTCAACTGTTGGTGCCGGTGTAAAATCTATGTGCACCAGATCCGAATCCGCCGGACACAGTCCATTTCCTGTTGTTATCAACCATACATCAGCATACCCACTGTCGATCTCGCTCTGAACCGGGGTATAAATCGTAGGTAAACTATTTTGTGTGTTGAATGTTCCGGCACCTGACCATGTGCCACCACCGGCAAATTGCACGGAACCATTCAGGAAGGCATCAGGATTGTTCGAACAGGCATTGGTATCCACTCCGGTAGCCACGGGCGGTTTCTGTGCATATATGTCTTTGGATACACTATCCATGCAACCAAGACCGGAAGTTGCGATCAACTTGACGGTATAAATACCGCTGTCCGCATAGGTGTAACTTGGATCGGGCAGAGATGAGGTACCCCCGTCTCCGAAATACCACATCCAGGCCTGGATAGTATCATTTGGACTCGTACTCGAGTTATCGGTGAAATTAAACGGTACACCCACACAGGCAGAATCTATGACAGCAGTAAAATCGGCATTTACTGTCCCGATGTTCACTACCTCATATGCCGTATCTGCGCACGCGGTTCCCGGTTGAACGATGAGTGATACGGTATATGGTCCGAGACCCGGGTAGGTATAGGGCGGTGGATTCCGAATTGTAGAAACATCCGTAGTTGATGTGGGATCTCCAAAATTCCATTGATAGCCCACGGCAAATGTATCACTTAGATTCGTAAACGTAATGGTCTGACCATTACATGGGTCCGGCGGGCCAATATCTGCCATAGCCAATGGGGGACAATTCACCACGTTAAATTGAAAATCCCTTACTATATAACCTAGCAACTGTCCGTTACGATACTCAGAACATTTCACACCTACCACATACTGGCCTTGATTGGGAGGTATACCGTCTAGAAGACCATTTGAGTTAATTGTTAAACCTCCTCCACCCATTGGGTTATTGGCTGAATATCCTATTCCCCACTGCACTTGATTGAAACTAATGGCATTTGAGCCGGGAAAAGTAGGGTAGTTATCGGGACAATTTGGTCCAGCCACCGGATTCGGACTATTATCGCATCCGCGGTATGGCGTGTACAAACTATAAACAAGAGAATCTCCGTCCCTATCCGAAGCAAGATGTGGAAACTGAATGGATTGATTTTGACAAACAAAAATCGGCGGAAAATTAACAAACTGTGGGCTCGTATTTGTAACCCACTGACTGTTATTTGGAATGTGTGCATAAAACGTTTCTCCCTCGTTTAGCGGGCCCTGTAGGTTATCAATCGATGCATTCCTGCAACACCGCTGATAAAAGAGATGATACCCGCCATTTCGCGGCGGAAGATTGTTCACGACTGTGGTATAGATACCTTCTTCAACGCAAATATTAGGCTTCACAACACAAGTATCAACAAACGGATCCAAGACCGTCGCAATTTTAAATGGAATATTGATATCAACGACACCTCCGCCATTACCAGAAAGCACCTCTACAACCGCGGTAGGATCATAAGCCGCCGTGCCACTACTACAGTCCCTGTAAAGCTTTAACGTAATACGATAGCTGGCTCCCCCGAGATGCTCATACGTAAGAGATCCCCCAACAATATGTGTGGCAAGCACAGAGATAGGTGCCACGAATATCCAAACAAATATTAGAAAACTACGTACGAATGTAGAACGATCTGAACGCATCAATCAGTGAATTTAAGACGCAAAATAGAAAAAAACCAAATATAAAGTTAGTGATTTTTTAATGAGGAATAATTACTTTTGGTAAATTGTGCATTAAACTGGGACTGAAACGAAAATATGTTACCTACCCCCAATTACATTTTCCTTCTACGCGTATGAAGCTTAAAAGTTTACTGCTTATTCTTTCTGTGATCTTGCATATGGGTCACGTTCTTGCTCAAACACAGACCAGGTGGGTAACACGCTATGCCGGAACGGGCACTGCAACCGACCGTGCCGCCGATATGGTCATTGATGCCAACGGCAATGTGTACGTTACCGGAACCGCGATTGGTCCTTCCGGAAATTTCGACTACTATACGATTAAGTATAATAACGCAGGCGTTGAGCAATGGAAGGTAAATCGTAATTCTGCTGATGGATCCAGCAATGGCCCCGATGAAGCACGTGCGATCGCGGTGGATGGGTCCGGAAATGTTTATGTAACCGGAATGGGCAGAGCATTTGGCGCGGGCAGTGATACCCTGGATATGATGACGGTTAAATACAACTCGAGCGGTGTACAGCAATGGGTTCGCGCCGAAGATGGAACCGGCAGTGGCGCCGATATCGGCTACGATATCAAGGTAGATGGAAGCGGAAACGTCTATGTTGTTGGGACTTTGAGTCAAAGCGGTGGGTATGATATTGTTATCAGAAAGTACACAAGCACTGGAGGTAACGGTTGGATGCGGACATATGACGAAAATGGAGGCGACGATATGGGTTATGCCATTGACATTGATGGTTCCGGTAATGTATATGTTACAGGAACATCTTATGAAGATGCCACCGAGAACTATAACCTTGCAGTACTCAAGTATAACAGTGCGGGTACATTGCAATGGTCGACACCATATAATGGCACAGCAAGTGGTTATGACGCCGGCTTTGCAATCACTGTGGATTTTTCAGGAAATGTCTACGTGGCAGGACATGAGCTTACCTCCGGTGTAATCAATTTTGATATCGTAACCATGAAACTAAATAGCGCAGGTACGGTTCAATGGAGTAAGCTGTATGGTGGTAACGCAAATGATCTTGACAAACCAAATGATATAAAGGTAGATGCGGGAGGTTTTGTATACACAGCTGGCAGGGTTATATCTTCAGGTAACGGCGAGGATTTTACTACCCTCAAGTATTCACCTACCGGAGGTCTGCGCTGGGCCAATTTATATAACGGCACTGCAAATGCATACGATGAAGCCCGTATGTTGATGGTGGAACCCAACGACAGCAATGTATATGTGGCAGGTATGCGTACCAATACCAACGGTGGTGCAGATTATCTGGCGATCAAATATGATTCCGCCGGAACACAGCAATGGACCTATACCTACAACGGGCCTGCCAGTTCCATAGATCAGGCAGTTGCTATTGCCATTGATGACACGGTGAATGTATATATGTCAGGCTATAGCAACGGAGTAGGAACCGGCACAGACTATGCCACCCTAAAATTTTGCCAATACTTTTCCAATATCCAGGGGAATGGTACGATTTGCCTGGGTGATTCCATGCAGCTTGGTGCTTCCGGCGGAACATCCTATTCATGGAGTCCGACAACCGGCCTGAGCAACCCAAGTATTTCCAATCCAAAAGCTTCGCCGGCTGTGACTACAACTTATGTACTTACCGCTTCCAATTGGTATGGCTGTTCAGACGTCGACTCAATAACTGTGGTGGTAACGCCACTCCCAACCCCAACGATCTCTTCCAGTGGAAATGACAGCCTTTGTGCAGGAGAAAGTGTTGTTCTGACCACCGACAGTGCGGTTACCTATCTGTGGAGTACAGGCGAAACCACGATTTCGATCACCGCGGACACCACAGGAAGTTATACCGTAACTGTTGTTGATACCAACGGTTGTAGTAATACCACCTCACCATACGATCTTACCGTAAGCGCCCTGCCCATTGTAGATGCAGGATTGGATACCTCCATTTGTATCGGCGATACCACCCAACTTGATGGAAGCGGTGCTGATGTGTATTTATGGACGCCTTCGGCAACACTTTCCAGCGGCAATGTTGAAGATCCCCTGGCCATGCCAACCGCTGACATAAAATATTTTGTCACCGGAACAGATACGGTCACCGGATGTATTAATAACGATTCGGTATCTGTCACCGTGAATCCATTGCCTACCATTACAATCAGTAGCAACACTTCTATTTGTCCGGGCGATTCTACCCAACTGACAGCAACCGGTGGCACCAATTATGTCTGGTCCCCTTCAACCGGCCTGAGTGATCCAAACATTGATAACCCAATGGCTTCTCCGGCATCAACAACCACATATACGGTCAGCGTCACCGATGGTAACAGTTGCTCGAAGACAGCCAACGTAAAGGTTACCGTATTCCCCAAACCCAATCCTACCGTGACACCCTCAGGACCTCAATTCCTGTGTCAGGGTGGAACGGTTACACTCACCTCAAGTACTTTCGCCAATTATTTATGGAATACTGGTGCGACAACCAAAAGTATTGTGGTTGACAGCACAGGAAGTTACTATGTAAAGGTAACCGATGGTAATTTGTGTTCCGACTCATCTGCTGCGGTCAGTGTAACCGTAAGCTCCCCGCCTGTTATCAGTGCCGGTTCGGATATCCAGATTTGTATCGGAGATACGGCTGATCTCCTTGCCACCGGAGGTAACGTTTATGTATGGTCTCCTGCAGCCAAGATGAACAGCAACACAATTGCAAACCCTAAAGCCTGGCCTACGGTTAACACCCAATACATTGTTATCGGTACCGATTCCAATACAACCTGTAGCAGTCGCGATACCGTTGAGGTGATCGTGAATCCATTGCCGGTGGTGACTACAGGCAGCAATGTAGCGATGTGTCTGGGAGTCGACACCATGCTGCAGGCATCCGCTCCAGGTAATCCTACTTATAGTTGGACTCCAACAACCGGACTGGATAATCCGTCCATTCCCAATCCCGTTGCAGCCCCGACTACAACTACAACCTATACCGTAGCAGTAACGGACTCGAATATGTGTGTGGGTACAGGAACCACCAAGGTCACTATCTACCCTCTTCCAACACCCATCGTTACACCTGACAATGCAGCGTCTATCTGCCAGGGAGCAACTCTGCCGGTTTCGGTGAATAATTGGTTCAGCTATATGTGGAGTACAGGAGAGACCACCCGCACCATTACCGTAAATACCACCAATAACTATGTGGTGACGGTCACAGATACCAGGGGGTGTAAGAATTCGGATAGCACCCAAATTACGGTAAATCCCCTTCCGGTAGCCGATGCGGGCCCGGATCAAAAGATATGCCTGGGAACCAGTACGCAGTTAAATGCTACCGGAGGAGATCAATATCTCTGGACACCCTCAAATGTCCTGGACAATGCCACGATCGCCAACCCGATTGCTACACCTACAACACCGCTTACTTTGTTTATTGTCACCGTAACCAACAGTGCCACTACGTGCTGGTCTACAGATACAATGATCGTAAACGCCAATTCATTACCCGGTGGCAACGCCGGTGTTGACCAGGCCATGTGCCCCGGAGATTCTGTTAATATGAGCGCTTCCGGTGGTGACACGTATAGCTGGAGTCCGACAACCGGCCTGAGCGACCCCAATATTTCCAATCCGGTGGCAACCCCATCAACGACAACCACCTATACAGTATTGATCACCAACAGCGCAACGGCCGGATGTAAATCAGATCAGGTGAAGGTCACGGTACATCCGCAGCCATTCATTGACCTGGGACCCAATATCTCCATCATCAAAGGAGACAGTACACAGTTGTGGATCAGTGGGGATACTGCGGATGCCACTTATTTGTGGACACCTTCGGTAGGATTGAACGAAATCGATGTAACAAATCCCTGGTGCAAACCATTCCAGAATACGACATATTATGTGACCCTGACCAGTAAATTCGGTTGCATTACGAGCGATAGTATTTCAGTGACCATTACCATACCTGTCGTACCTCCTGAAGGTATTTCACCCAACCAGGATGGCAAGAACGACACATGGAAACTGGACTTTATTGAAACTCTTTACCCGAATGCCACCGTAGAAGTGTACGATCGATGGGGGCTACGTGTGTTCTATTCCGAAGGCTATCCGCAAGAATGGGATGGTACTTATAACGGCGAACCCCTTCCGGTCGGAACATACTTGTACATCATTAATCTTGGTAACGGAACCGAACCACTTACCGGACCACTTACCATCATTCGATAAGGGAAGAAGGCTATGAAAATTATTCGGATCATTATTTTGCTGCTTGCCTGTCAGGCGGTTTCTGCACAGCAATTGGCACCATTTTCCCAATACATGCTTAATCCGTATTCCATTAACCCGGCGGTATCCGGTACGGAGGATTTCTACCAGATGAGACTTAATTACCGGAATCAATGGGCCGGTCTGGATGGTGCTCCAACCACTTATTACCTTAGTTATTATGGTCGCAAACCCAGAAACCTGAACACCGGTTTGGGTGTGATCGCATACAGCGACAATATGGGTCCTACCAAGAGAAGCGGCTTTCAAGGTAGTTACACCCACCACCTTAAACTTAATGACAGCACAAAACTGGCCCTCGGTCTTGGACTTGGGATGATCAACTTCTCTATCAATACCAACGATATTTATGTCAAGGACAAGGATGATCTCTTGTTTACTTCAGGTAAATTATCTTCCACACAACCCGACGCTTCTTTCGGAATGTACCTTTACAACCCAAAGTATTATATCGGGGTATCCATTCAGCAATTGATGCAAAGTGAACTGAACTGGCCTTATGCCAAGAGTAAAATGTCAGGACACAAATTCATCATGGCGGGATACCGGTTCAAAGTCAAACAAAAGCTTGTGGTTGAACCGTCCATATTGGTTCGCCACGTTACCCCTGTTCCCGTGCAAATTGATGCCGGTCTGACTTTCGATTTTATGGATCGTGTGAAATTTGGTGCACAATACCGCACGGATGACGCCATCTCTGTTATTGTAGGATACAATTTTAAACGAAAGATGTACTTCGGTTATTCCTATGATTTTACAACCTCAGAGTTGAAGAACTATTCCTCAGGTACCCACGAGATCCTTCTCGGTTACCGGTTTGTCAAGTATGAAGAGGAAGAGGAATCCCAAATGACATATTAATCTTTGTAGCCGCAACCGGACTCCTTAGATTCCGCTATTTTTTGCACTACCCTGACAAAGCGTTGGATAGGGAATTTGTACCTTTGTTCCCCTTATCCATCAGACATTGATCAATTCTATCCATATATGAGCACCAAAGGAGCAACAGAACTCGAACGGGTGGTCATCCGTTTTGCTGGTGATTCCGGAGACGGTATGCAACTTACCGGCTCCCAGTTTTCATTCACTTCAGCCCTTATTGGTAACGACCTGGCCACATTCCCGGATTTTCCTGCGGAGATCAGAGCACCACAAGGTACTGTTGAAGGTGTGTCAGGGTTCCAGGTTCAGATCGGAAAGGTAGATGTCCTTACACCAGGTGATGAAGCGGATGTGCTCGTCGCCATGAACCCGGCCGCACTTAAATCAAACCTGAAATGGGTTCGAAAAGGTGGAAACATTATCGTAGATCTTGATGCTTTTGAAGCACGCAACATCGAAAAAGCGGGCTTTAAAGAAAATCCCCTGAACAGCGGAATCCTGAACGACTACCTGGTCATTGAAGCTCCTATTTCTTCACTTACCAAAACCGCATTAGAAGGAAGTGGTCTGGACAACAAGAGTATTCTCCGCAGCAAAAACATGTTTGCCCTGGGCATCATGTACTGGCTGTTCAGTCGCTCGATGGACCAGACCATCCAGTTCCTCAATACCAAATTCAAAAAGAAACCGGAGATCGCCGAAGCGAACATCAAGGTTTTACAGGCAGGCTTCTATTATGCAGAAACGGTTGAAGCCCTTCCTTCTTCATTTGAGGTACCCTCTGCATCCATTGAACCCGGTATTTACCGGCATATCTCCGGAAACACCGCCACTGCATGGGGACTGATGGCTGCTGCAGAGAAAACCGGAAAGAAACTTTTCCTCGGCTCCTACCCCATCACACCTGCATCTGATATTCTGCATGAGCTCGCCAAACATAAAGGCATGAATGTGATGACCATGCAGGCAGAGGATGAGATCGCTGCCGTATGTTCTGCCATTGGCGCTACGTTTGCCGGTAGCATTGGTGTGACTACCTCCGCCGGCCCCGGGATTGCTCTGAAAGGAGAAGCCATCGGGCTTGCCGGAATTACAGAGTTGCCTTTGGTGGTGGTAGATGTGCAACGCGGTGGCCCATCAACCGGTCTGCCTACAAAGACCGAACAGGCTGATCTGAATATGGCACTTTATGGCAGAAACAGTGATAACCCTATTATTCTGGTTGCCCCATCCACACCGGCAGACTGCTTTGATATGAGTTACGAAGCTGTTCGCCTTGCCCACGAGCATTCTACTCCAGCCATGATCCTGTCCGACGGCTATCTCGCCAACGGATCAGAACCATGGAAATTCCCAGCAATGGCTGACCTTCCGGCTATTCATCCGCGGGTTGCAGGCAAGGAGCAGGAACCATATATGCCCTACGCCAGGGATACGAAAACACTCGCCCGTCATCTTGCCATCCCAGGAACACCAGGTATGGAACACCGCATTGGCGGACTGGAAAAAGAAGACGGATCCGGTAATGTATCCTACGATCCGGAAAACCACGATAAGATGGTGCGGTTGCGCTGCGAAAAAGTGGCCCGTATCGCAAATCATATTCCCGCACAGGAGATCCTATGTGCGCAGGAAGGTGATCTGCTAGTGGTAGGCTGGGGAGGCACCTACGGTTCATTGCATACCGCAACCAACGCGTTGTTCCAGGAAGGAAAGAAGGTAGGACAGGCGCACTTCAGGTATATCAGCCCCCTGCCTTCCAATACACGTGAGGTTCTGGAAAAGTTCAAAAAGATTCTTGTGTGCGAACTTAACATGGGCCAGTTCCTGGGATACCTGCGCACACAATTCCCCGACATTCCTATGGAATCTTACACCAAGATCCAGGGTTTGCCATTTACTGTAAGTGAGATCAAGGAAGCAATCCTGAAAAATATTTAATGGATATAAGTCATGGCTGAACAGATCACCGAAAATCCGCCCGTACTCACAAAGAAAGACTTTGCCAGCGACCAAATGGTAAGATGGTGTCCCGGCTGCGGTGACTACGCCATCTTATCATCTGTGCAGGCTGCACTGCCTGAGCTTGGCTATAAAAAAGAAGATATCGTTTTTGTCTCAGGCATCGGATGTTCATCAAGGTTCCCGTACTACATGAGCACCTATGGCTTTCACAGCATTCACGGACGTGCCCCCGCAGTCGCTACCGGTGTAAAACTCGCCAACCCGAACCTGAGTGTCTGGGAAATTACCGGTGATGGTGATTCACTGGCCATCGGCGGCAACCACTTCATCCATGCCCTGCGGAGAAATATAGATATCAACGTTCTCCTTTTCAATAATGAGATTTATGGCCTTACAAAAGGGCAGTATTCTCCAACGTCAAAGGCCGGACTGGTCACCAAATCCACACCATTCGGTGTAGCAGAAGGCTCCTTTAATGCCGGAGAACTGGCCATCGGTGCTGGCGGAAGTTTCTTTGCCCGAACCATCGACACGAACCCGAAGCTGATGACGAAAGTATTCGTTGAGTCGGCAAGGTACAAAGGCACTTCATTGATCGAGATTCTTCAGAACTGCGTCATCTACAATGATAAAACACACGGAGAAGTGACAAACCGGGAAACAGCCGACGAACACCAGCTTCACCTCGAACATGGTAAACCCATGATCTTTGGCAAAGAGAAGAATAAGGGCATTCGTCTGAACGGTCTGAAACTGGAGGTGGTTACCATCGGAGAAAACGGTGTCACCGAGGGAGACATACTGGTGCATGATGCACATGAACCGGATCCGGTTTTACATCTCATGTTGATAAGAATGCACGGCCCTTCTTTTCCCACAGCACTGGGCATTATCCGAAGTGTTGAGTCACCAACATATAATGATATTCTGGTGCAACAGCAGGTGAATGCAACAAAGAATGCCAAATTCAAAACCATGGATGAACTGCTTAACAGCGGTGAAACATGGGAAGTAAAATAAAGCTGGACCAGCGTGTAGTTGAGGCGGAATTACCCAACCCGTCATGGGAATGATTGAGGTCTTTATCATCGGTCATTAAAACATACGTATGAATCATCCCGCTCATTACGTTGCTGTTTTCGGAGGTGCTGTTGCCGGTTCCGAAGCTGCCCATCAACTCGCATCCCGGGGCATTCATACCGTGGTATTCGATCAGGCTACACTCCCCTATGGTAAAATTGAAGATGGCTTACCCAAATGGCATGCGAAACTGAGGGACAAGGAAGAGGCAGCCATTAACGAAAAACTAGCACATCCGCTGATTCGCTTTGTACCCAACACCAAACTGGGCAAGGATATCGAATTCAGCAGCCTTACAGAAAAATGGGGGTTTAGTGCGGTATTGCTTGCCACCGGCGCATGGAAAGACAGACCCCTGGATATCCCCGGCGCATCCGATCAGACAGACCGAGGCCTTTACTACCAGAATCCTTTGAGTTATTGGTTCAACCACTATCATGAACCCGGTTATAAAGGAAAAACATACGAGATCCGGGATAATGCGGTGGTGATCGGAGGCGGGCTTGCCAGTATTGATATGGCCAAGATGATCATGATGGAACTGGTAAAAGACAAGCTGGCCGAAAAAGGAATTGAAACCAATATTCTTGAACTGGACAAAGGCATCGATCGTGTTCTTGACAAACATAAGATCTCGTTTGAAGAATTGGGATTGAAGGGTTGTACCCTCTTCTATCGTCGTCGAAACCTGGACATGCCGCTTTCGCCTGCCCCTACCGATACACCAGAACAACTTGAAAAGGCACAGAAAGTACGGGTCAAGGTATTGGAAAATGCACAGGCTAAATTCTTTTTCCAATTTGAAGAGTGCTGCATGCCTGTTGCCCTGGAAGAAGAGAACGGTCATCTTACAGGCATCACACTTAGAAAGACCATTATTGAAGATAACCGCGTGGTGGCAGTGGAAAATTCAGACTTCACTTTCCCAACGTCCCTGGTAATATCCTCCATCGGAAGTATTCCCGAACCAATTCCCGGTCTGCCCATGGACGGACAAACGTTTCGGATCTCACCAAACGGCAATTGTCAGATCGATGGATACCATAATGTTTTCGCATTGGGTAATGCAGTCACCGGCAGAGGAAATATCAAAGAATCATTGCAACATGGACGAGAGGTCAGTCTCCAGGTTATGGACGACTTCCTGGCCTGGTCGGCGGATGACTACGAGAAAGTGTTCCGCATTAAATCCGCGAAGGCAGGGCAGGGCACGACCGAGCTTTTATCCTTTCTGGAAAACACAAATGTGCTCGAGTCAAAGCAGATCGAGGACATTGATGCACGTGTGAAAGCGCGTCAGAAAGAAGTCGGCTATCATTCTACCTTTGCAGACTGGGTAAAACAACACCTACCCAAACGGTTGGAAGATATCGTGGAAAGTCACTGAGAAACGATCGCTTTCTTTTTCAGGTAAAGCAATCAGCTGGTATGGTCCAGTACGATCACCCAATGGCCGTCGATCTTTTTCCAAAGCAATACAAATGCGCCTCCCGGGCTATCGTTCTCACGAGCAAGCTTCCATTTCCCCAACATCAGAATGTTCCGGTCATCTCCAACATATTCCGTTGAGATGAATTCAAAGGTGAGTGTGCCCATCGCACTTTTATCCGGGTACTTCTCTTTATAGCCTGCCAAGGTGGGCTGATAACCCAAACGTACGCCGCTCCCTCCAAGGAAACGCAGGCTGTCAGATTCCCAGTAACCATGCATGAACCCATCCATATCGCCACGGTTCCAGGCCTGTTGCTGACGAAGCATGATCGCCTTGATGGTATCTGCATCGGCTTGTTTGACTGATTGGGCTTGCGCAGAAAAAAGAAAGAGTGAGAAAAGAAAAAAGAATGTGGTTTTCATGTTGATCTGGTATTTGCACCAAGATACAACATCACCCATGGATGCATTAATAATTTATAAGCTGATACATGGCTTTTTTTACCTTTTCCGCCGAGGGAAGCATGGTGGATTCCAGCGTTGAATTCAGTGGGATAGCCGGTAGATTCTCCGAACCAATGATGTGAATGGGGGCGTCCAGGTTTTCAAAACATGCAAGCTGAACCTGACCGGCAATGGCTTGTGCAAATGAGTTTTGTACCGTCTCCTCCGTCACCACCATGCACCGACCATGTTTTCTGACCGATGCAAAAACTGCTTCTTTGTCCCATGGATTCAACGTTCGTAGGTCCAGTATTTCTACTTGTCCGGGAAATTCCTTTGCAGCGTTCCTGGCCCAGTACACACCCATGCCATACGTAACAACCACCATACTGCTGCCATTGAAGATGTGTTCCTGATCGGCCTGAATCACCGTTCTTGCCTTACCAAAAGGAATGATGTAGTCTTCATCCGGTTCTATGGTCCTGGCATCTTCCGTACCCTTTATTTTAGACCAGTACAGTCCCTTGTGTTCAAAGATCACCACCGGGTTCGGATCGTGATAGGCTGACTTCATCAAACCTTTGAGGTCAGCACCGGTGGATGGATATGCAACTTTTACACCTTTGATATTCAGGACCACAGATTCAACGCTCGATGAATGATAGGGTCCCCCACTTCCATAGGCGCCTATAGGTACTCGAAGGACCATGCTCGCCGGCCACTTGCCGTTGGAAAGGTAATAACTGCGTGATACCTCTGTGAAAAGCTGATTGAGTCCAGGCCAGATATAATCAGCAAACTGTACTTCTACAATGGGCTTTAGTCCAACCGCGGACATGCCCACCGTACTTCCAACAATAAACGCTTCCTGAATCGGGGTATTGAATACCCGGTTATTACCAAATTTTTGTGCCAGGGTCGCTGCCTCACGAAAAACCCCTCCCAGACGTTTTCCCACGTCCTGCCCGTATAGCAGGCATTCCGGATGTTTCTCCATCAGTTCACGGATCGCAAACAAGGCACTATCCACCATTACGGTTTTATCCTTGCCAGCCGGTGCACGCTGTCCTTTTTCTTCCGTGACCGGAGTAGGTGCAAAATCGTGGAGAAACAGATCCTCCGGGCGGGGATCTTCTGCCTGCAATGCTTTCTCGTAATCTGCCTTTACCTTTTCACCAACCTGCCCTTCGATCTGACGAAGGGTTTCTTCATTTAAACCATTATTTACGAGCTGCGCTCTGAATCTCGGGAAGGGGTCGCGTTCCTTATGGTCCGCAAGATCATCCCGGTACCATTCCATTCTCACGCCGGAAGTATGGTGATTAAGGAGCGGCACTTTGGCGTGAACCAGAAACGGTCTCCTCTCCTCACGTATCGTTTGGATGACCTTCTGCAAGGTCAGATAGCAGGTCTGGAAGTCTGCACCATCCAGACTAACACTTTCAATTCCTTTGAACCCTTTGATGTATTCGCTGGCATCCTGTGCCCTGGTCTCCCTGGCGTGGGCAGAAATGTCCCATTCATTGTCCTGAACAAGATATAATATGGGGAACTGATGCAATGCTGCCATCTGAAAAGCTTCTGCCACTTCTCCTTCGGTGATGGAAGCGTCGCCGAGTGAGCATACCACTACCGGATTCTCCCCACCATGATCTTCGGCAAGACCTTCTTTTTCTTTGTACTGAATGCCCATGGCAATCCCGGTGGATGGAATCGCCTGCATGCCTGTTGCAGAGGATTGATGGGGAATCTTAGGCATGTCCGGCCTGTTGAGACTTGGATGACTGTAATAAGTTCGTCCCCCTGAGAAAGGATCATCCCGCTTGGCAAGAAGCTGAAGCATCAATTCATATGGGGTCATGCCAATCCCTAGCAGCACCGCATCATCACGATAATAGGCAGAAAGAAAATCTTGTGGCTTCAGTTGCAGACCAAGTGCAAGTTGTATCGCCTCATGCCCTTTAGAAGTGGCGTGTACGTACTTTGACGTCACGCTTGCATTTTCCTCAAAAACGGCAGACATAGCCCGGGCGGTGGCCATTAATTCCCAAGCCTTCAGCAACATTTCTTCCGATACCCCTGAGGCATTGCTGCCTTTTGCCGGAGGCCTTACACCTGCGGATCCGTTCATCCCTGTATTTCTGCGTGCTGCCACTTTGATCAAATCAATAACATATATACTGCAATATACGAATTATGCAGTACTTTGTTATTGATTTTAATCTAATTCAGAACATTATTCTTTAAATGAAACTTTTAAAAGAATAGTATGAATACCCAAACAGGTACATTCCGGCGACTGAGTTATAATATTTGGACGGTTGGCACGAAGGAAGCGCAACGTCAGATCAACCGGATGTTTTGGTTCCTTCCTTAAACTGCCGGATGGCATTGGATGTGAAATCGGAAAGTACCAACTTACCGCTCATCTCTGCGCGTGACTCAAGCAGTTGGTCCCAGTTCTCCGTACCCGACCACATGGCCTGTTTCAGGAGTTTCATAGCTTCCGGACTGCTATCGGACAATCGTTTTGCCAGGGTGGTAACAGCGTCATTGAGTTCACCCACGGAGGAAAAGATGCGGGTGTATAAACCTTTCTGGTAGGCCCATTGTGCATCTCTCCATTCTGTGGCATTGATCGCTAGTTCGGAGAATGCGGACAATCCCATTTTTCGCTCAACGGCAGGCCCAACGACAAACGGACCGATCCCGATAGCCAGTTCACTAAGTTTGACAGAAGCCTGATCAACCGCCATACAATAATCTACAGCAGCGGCCATACCAACACCACCTCCTACAGCCTTTCCCTGCACACGTCCGATGATAAACCGCGGACATTTCCTGGCTGCATTGATCACCCTGGCAAAGCCCATGAAAAAATCCTTTCCGGTATCCGCATCCGCAATGGATAACAATTCATCAAACGATGCACCCGCACAAAATGCTTTTTCACCGCTGCTTGTGAGCACGATCACGCGCACGTTACCCTGTGTTCCGGCGGACTCAATGGTAGCCGCCAGCTCTTTCAATACTTTCCCCGGCAGGGAATTACTCTTAGGATGATAAAAGGTGATGGTGGCGATGCCCGAGTCAATGGTCATTTCCACACCACCCTGTTCTCCCATTCCGGAATCTGTCATCAGGATTGATCTTTTTTCTTCACCATGGTCAGTATCGTTGCCAGGGCCACGGTTTCCCCGGTCTCATCATATACATCCACCAAAAAACGAACGATGCCCTTTGCTACATCATCTTCATCCTTCTTCTCCTGTGCTGTCTTTTCCTTCACTGTTAAGCGCACATAGATGGTCATACCAGCGTAAACAGGTTTGGTGAATCTGCATTCATCTATACCATAGTTCAGCAATACCGGCCCTTTCTTTCCATCTACAAATAAACCTGCTGCTGCCGATAAGATAAAGTAACCATGTGCCACGCGTTGTTCGAATATCGTCCCATCCAGCGATGTGGCATCGGTATGTGCGTAAAAGTGATCCCAGCTTACATTTGAAAAGTTCACGATATCCGCCTCGGTAACAGTCCTGCCTTGCGTAAAAACCGTTTCTCCGATTTCGAGTTCCTCAAAATGCTTTCTGAAAACATGTACGTCCTTTTCGGTTTGTCTGCCGCCGTATTGGTAGACACTGGTAACCTGTGTAAGGGTAGTCGGAGAACCCTGAATGGCAGTGCGCTGCAAATAGTGCATGACACCACGCATTCCACCCATCTCTTCGCCGCCACCAGCTCTTCCGGGGCCACCATGCACCAACATAGGCAGGGGAGATCCGTGACCGGTACTTTCTTTCGCACAATCCCTGTTAAGAATAAGGATACGGCCATGAAATGCTGCCGTACCAAGCACAAATTCCCGGGCAATGTCATCACTGGCCGTGGCCAAAGAACAACACAATGACCCTTTGCCCATTCTGGATAATGTTATGGCTTCTGACAAATCTTTGTAAGGAATGATGGTACTCACCGGCCCGAATGCCTCCACGTGATGCGGCTGGGTATTCTTAAACGGATCTTCGTTCAGCAACAGGATCGGTGACATGAAAGCGCCTTTGGTAGCATCAGCTCCCTGCACCTCCACCTGATCCGGATTTCCGAAGACGATCCGGCTGCCTTCCAGCAACTCTTTTAACTTTTCTTTGACTTCTCCCAGTTGTGTTTTACCTGCCAATGCACCCATTCGCACTCCTTCGGTTTGGGGGTCACCGATAACCGTTTTCTCCAGGCGCCTGCCAAGAGCAATCTGCACTTCTTCCACCAAATTTTCCGGAACAATGATGCGGCGAATGGCGGTGCATTTCTGACCACACTTTACCGTCATCTCCCTGTGAACTTCTTTTATAAATAGATCAAATTCTTCATCACCGGGTTTCACGTCATCTCCCAGAACAGAACAGTTCAAACTATCCGCCTCCATATTGAAAGGAACAGATTCTGCCAGAATTCTCGGATGACCTTTTAACATCAAACCGGTACTGGCCGAACCGGTGAAGGTCACCACATCCTGCATTGTGACGTGGTCAAGCAGGTCGCCCGCGGAACCACAAATCAGTTGTAAGGCCCCATCCGGAAGTATCCCTGATGCGGCAATCTCTCTGACCATGGCTTCCGTCAGAAAGCTGGTGACCGTGGCGGGTTTTACAATGGCCGGCACCCCTGCGAGAAGGTTTACAGCGATCTTTTCAAGCATTCCCCAGATCGGAAAATTGAAAGCATTGATATGGATGGCCACACCTTCTTTCGGGACCATGATGTGGTGACCGATAAATCCTCCTCCTTTTGAGAGAGATATTGCTTCGCCATCTACATAATATGCCTCATCAGGAAATTGCCTTCTCAAACTTGAATATGCAAAGAGGTTCCCGATGCCACCTTCAATATCTATCCAACTGTCTGCCCTGGTTGCTCCCGTAGCATAGCTCAGTTCATAAAATTGGTCTTTTCGCGCATGAAGATGTAAGGCGAGTGCTTTGAGCATACGGCCACGTTCATGAAAGGTCATTTTACGAAGATGAGGCCCGCCAACCTCCCGCGCATACTTGGTTACAGATCCGAAATCCAGGCCATTGGCAGAGGCTCTGGCCACCTCATCACCGGTGATTGCGTTGAAAAGTGCCACTCCTTCCCCATCACCTTGCATCCATTGGCCATTTATGTAATTTCCGAGCTTCATGTTCTGAATTATGTGTTTTATTCAAAATATTGTTCTGACAAATATACCATATTCAAAACAAATACTCAACACCAATAAGCCTATTCCATTAACGCCTGGATGGCGTCCAGGTAACGTGTAGCATCCGTGATCGCCACCAAATCGAATATCACACCTGCAAGACCCATCAGCACCAAACCAACCCCCAGCCCGAACACCAGTGACCTCCCCTTTCTGAACAATACAACAAGGGCGATACCCGCCAACAAAAGGACACCAAATACGATAAGGTGATTTTGAATATGGTTGATGTTTTGCTCGATCATCCCGGTAGCTTCTGTGGCAAAACCATTTGCATCGGTCTGGAAATATTCGCGCATGTCCGAATTCATTTTATCCGCACCTTCATATGACACGCGGCCGGATATTAACAGATGGGTTCCAAGTGCCACAAGTGCAATCATGAACCCTTGATAGAATCGGTATTTATAATAATACATCACCAACAAAATCGGGATAACGGCGGTGAGTGATCCGAATGCAACTTTCAGGATTCCCTGAAGTTTTACGGCACTGTAGTAATAATCTATAATCTCGGTCATGGGCAGGTTAGGTCGGCATCAAACATACTGTGTAAAGATAGAAAGGTTGAGGTAACAATGACAGATCAAATGGTGACGACAAAGAATTCTGACAAAAGTCATATCATGTCCTGATTGCAGTCATTCATACCCTGATCCATCCTGCCGTTCTTTGCAACTATACCTATCAAAACATAGAACTCATGACACCACGGGAAAAGAAAAAAATGCAGGTAAACGCTCTGAGCGTATTGATCGGAGGAGCATCCATCATTTACACAGTGGCCTTTTCATTTGCGAATGACTTCGGTCGTGTGATCCTTGCGAGTTGTCTTGCACTTACAGTTGTAGCACTCGGAGTTACTTTCTTCGGCGTACGAAACACCTAGATTCATACACACAACGTGTTCCGGGAGCGGGAGCAAACTTTTACCTGCTCTCGGTCCACGTCTTGTAGCCGCTTGATTGGCTTCGCTTAAAAACCGGAGGTCTTCTGAGGGGTTCGCATGGCTTCAGGCTATTCCTGCAATCTTCCGGAAGTGCCTGGTACAAAGCCGTTCCCTGTTTTT
Source organism: Flavobacteriales bacterium (assembly GCA_020435415.1). Lineage (NCBI taxonomy): Bacteria > Pseudomonadati > Bacteroidota > Flavobacteriia > Flavobacteriales > Flavobacteriales bacterium. The sequence continues at coordinate 4,122 of JAGQZQ010000016.1, read as the reverse complement.
TCCATTCAATCATTTCATCGGTCACTTCCTTTACCACCTTCGCGGGATTTCCCACGGCAACCGACCGCGGCGGAATTTCTGTTTTCTCCTTTACAAAAGCCAGGGCGCCAACCACCGAATGATCACCCACAATCACATGGTCCATCACCACCGCATTCATCCCGATCAACACATTTTCGCCGATCTCCGCACCGTGAATGACAGCACCATGGCCGATATGCGCCCCTTTCTTTAAGGTAACCGTGACCCCAGGAAACATGTGAATGGTACAATTCTCCTGTACATTGCATCCGTCTTCTATCACAATTCGGCCCCAGTCTCCCCGAAGATTGGCTCCCGGGCCGATATACACATCCTTCCCTATTTCTACATTACCGGTAACCGTTGCACGTGGATGAACGAAGGCACTTTCATGCACAACCGGCCTGTAACCATTAAACTCGAAAAACGTACTCATAATGGCATGTTTTGTTTTTACGAACTTACAGAAAAAGTACCCGATCTTCCCCTCCATTCCCGCGCTAAATTTTATTTACTTTTAGTCAACAATTGACTCCTATGAAAAACCGTACGCTATTCTTCCTTTCCATTCTGTTATCATCTTCCCTGGTAGTGAGTGCACAGATCGAATTCTCACGATGGAATACCATTCCGGTCTCAGAAAATGGCAAAGCACTGACAAAGGCCTGGGACGGAGGACTCAACTATCCCCAATTCTCAATGACCGATATGGATATGGATGGTGAAAAGGATTTACTGGTTTTCGATCGGTCGGGTAATAAAGTTCTCACATACATCTTTCAGGGTGGCACAGATACCATCCATTACAAATATGAACCGGAATACAGGAAATCCTTTCCTCCCCTGCATGACTGGGTTTTATTGGTGGATTACAACTGCGATGGGAAAGAAGATATCATCACACAAAACAACGGGAGCATTACGGTTTACAAGAATGTTTCCACATCCAACCAATTGATATTTACCCTGGCCAAGTGGGAAGTAAAAACCAAATACCAGTCCGGCACCTCCAACCTTTATATTTCCTCAGCGGATATTGCCGCCTTTGCAGATGTGGACCGGGATGGCGACCTGGATGTACTCACGTTCGGATTTGGCACAACAACGGTCGAATACCACCAGAATAAATCTATGGACCTCTATGGTCATTGCGACAGCCTTGTCTTTGAGATGAAGGCTTCCTGTTGGGGAAAGTTTGAAGAACCGGACACAAGCAATGCAGTGAACATGAATATCAATTGCAGCAGCTACATTAACCCACCTGATCGCTCCTCCCAAAAGGTACGACATACCGGCTCCACACTGCTTGCCCTGGATATGGACAGCGACAGGGACATGGACCTCATGATCGGGGATGTTTCCAACAACAACCTGAAAATGCTTACCAACGGCCTGGACACGACCCGCTCCATCATTACCGCACAAGACCCCACGTTTCCATCTTATGATATACCTGTTGCCCTGGATCTTTTCCCGGCACCATTTTATTTAGACCTGGACCACGACGGTGTAAAGGATCTGATAGTGGGCGCCAATGCCATGAACATTTCGGAAGACAGAAAAAGTGCGTGGTTTTACAAGAACAATGGAGCAACTGATGCACCCGTTTTTGAATTTAAAAAGAACGCACTTCTTCAGGAAGAAATGATCGAACTGGGCAGGGAGGCACATCCGGTGTTTTTCGATTACAACAGTGACGGCCTGATGGATCTGGTGGTTGGAAACAGATCACATTATGTCCCAGTGAACACCCATGTGGGTAGTCTGGCACTATATAAGAACACCGGCACCGCCAGCAACCCCGCCTTTAGCCTGATCACCAATGACTACATGAACCTGTCAACCCTGAGCCTGTACAACCTGCACCCAACTTTCGGGGACATGGATGGTGATGGTGACCTGGACATGATCATCGGCGATGCCTCCGGTGTAATGCACTACTTTAAGAACACCGCAGGCGCAGGCAATACAGCCAGTTTCTCACTGAGTGAGGCAAACTATAAAGGGCTGGATGTCGGCAGCAATGCCTGTCCGCAGATCATGGACATGAACCGTGACGGAAAGCGTGACCTGGTGGTCGGCGAAACCAACGGCAACCTGAATTATTTCATCAATATCGGAACGACCAATGTTCCGCAATTCACCATGAATGTAAACCGGATAGACTGGAATCCGGCCGGTGATCCATTGGTGAGCAGATACTACCTCAGTGGCAGCCCGGACCTCAGCATGTATGTGGTTGGAAAAAAGATCACAATCACCGGGGCTGCCCAATCCCTGAGCAACGGGACTTACACCATCAAAGCCATCGACAACACCGCAAAGTATATCGACATCAACCTCTCCTTTGCCTTGGATGATTCCTTTGATGAAAACCCTGCCAATGCAACCTGCTTTGTATATGACGACTTCTACGGAAAGGTCGATACCAGGGTACCCAGTACCTACACAGGGACCGGTCGGTCGGTGCCTTGGATCTTCGAGCAAGGAGGTGTTTACAAAATGTACGTAGGTTCTGAAGAGGGACGCATCTTCCTTTATGACAATATCGAAGGGAATTTCGAGAACCCTTTTAATCTGGTAGATACCCTGGTAAGCGGGATTCGCGAAGGCGCTTACACTGCAGTCACCCTGGCAGAGCTAAACAACGACGGATGGCCGGATTTGTGCATAGGAAATATCGGAGGCGGTTTGGGATTGTACCAGGGAAGCGATCCGGTGAGCGCACCCATCACTTCCGGCAATAAGGCCGTGTCAAGGGACGTCAGGATCTACCCTAACCCACATTCAGGTATTGCCACGGTAGAACTTCCGGAAGCAGCGCAACGCTCCGGTGAACTTTCCATTTATGATGCGTCAGGGCGTTTGGTATATGAACAAAAAATCGGTGAGGGCAGGCGCATCATCAACCTGGCCGTGGATGGACTTGAGAACGGCATCTACCTGGTGATCATCAGGGACGAGGCTCATCACTGGTACAGCCGTATGGTTATCGGTCGCTAGGTTTGCGACGTACTGGTGTTCTTTAACCTGTCCGCAAAAACCTTCCGGAACTTTTCCACCTTGGGTCTGACCACCATGGCGCAATAACCTTGTCCGGGGTTCAATGCAAAATAGTTCTGATGGTATTCTTCCGCAGCATAATATGATGTCAACGGAGATATCTCTGTGATCACAGGACGATCCCAGGCTCCGGAACTGTTCAGGTCATTCTTGTAAGTTTCCGCCAGTTCACGTTGCGCTTCATTATGGTAAAAGATCACAGAGCGGTATTGGGTTCCGATATCTTCGCCCTGCCGGTTCAGTGTCGTCGGGTCGTGAACCTTCCAAAATACTTCCAATAGTTCATCAAAGGTGATGTGTTTCGGATCAAAGGTGATCCTGCATACCTCTGCATGCCCTGTTGTTCCGCTGCAAACCTCTTCATAAGTCGGATCCTGCTTACTCCCACCTGCATAACCGGATACCACACTCTCCACACCCTTGAGATCTTTGAATATGGCTTCCACACACCAAAAACATCCGGCCCCGAAAGTGGCCTCTTCCAATAAGGGTTTATCAGTCATTATTCATTAAAATTATTGAGACGACTTTTTATCTTCCATGAATGGCTTCAGTATGGTTTGAACCGCCTGGTCTATGGCCTTTTTGAGGGATGCAGGACGATTCACGAGGATTCCGTTCGCCCACCCCTCCCACAATACAGTACCGGTTGACAGATCGGTGAAGCGTATACTCAGGGTGCCTTCATCATAATCCATGTCTTTCACCTCACAATGATCCCAATACTGATGCTCATCGGTTGGGGTGCATGTGTTAACCCTTTGGGTTTTGTGCGCCACAGCAATATCAAAATTCACGAAAAGGGAACCTTCACCGGAACGCTCTTCCAGGCCCTTCTCCACAAGGTTGGCTTTAATGGCATCCGCAATGATCTGCCGGCTTTCTTTGTTATCGTACTCCGGAAAATCTTCACTCACCGGCATCAGGTCTTCCGTGCATAGCTCAAACGCTTTGTATTTTGTGAAGTCCCCTTCGGGATTGGCTTCATAACCCGTTTCAGCCGCGCAGGATGTGAGCAGTGTTGCAATGAAAAAGACA